>CAZKUJ010000006.1:0-25546 GCA_964555925.1 Candidatus Woesearchaeota archaeon | reverse complement strand
AAAAACTCAAAAGAGAAATCTTTGTGTCTGTTGTTGTGAAGTTCTTAGCCACAATTGTTTTTATTCCGCATTCTTCTGCAGATTTCATTAGAATATTCGTAACTGTTCCATCAATAACTATAACTTCTGATTTTTCTTTGATTTTTTTTAATGTGCTTGCCAAAGCTCTTACAGAAACACTTTTTATCTCATTTAGATTTTCATCTAAAATAATTGCTTTTCCGGTTCCTTTATTTTTTAAAAAAATATTCTTAAGTTTTTCATTCAAGGAAGAGGCAGAACTTTCTGTTCTGCCAGAAGAATTTTCATTCTCTCTTCCATAAGAATTTTCTCTATTGTTTTGCTTTAGATATCTTTCTTTAGCTAGAAATTCACCTACAGAAACTTTTTTTCTTAATGTCTGCAGAACTTCTTTTCCACTAAGCTCCTCGACTTCTTTTCCGTCTGGAGCAAAAATAACATATTTAATTCTGGCATTTTCCAGGACATTTTGAACAATTAACTTTCCGCCCCTGTCACCATCAACAAAAAGAACAACTTCTTTTTCTTCACTCAGTTTTTTTACACTATCAGGAAGTTTAGTTCCATTCATTGCAATAACATTCTTTACTCCTGCTTTTATGAGATTCAAAACATCAGCCCGCCCTTCAACCACAATTAATTCTGGATCAGATAAATCTCCATAAGGAAGTTTTTCATCTCCATATTCTTTGACTTCTGCCATTCTTGCGTATTCCTTTATTGTCTGTGAAATCTCTCTAGAATCTGTTTTTCCAGAAACTTCTGTCATAAGCTTTTTAGCTCTTTCAATAATATATTCTCTTTTATTGCTTCTGACATCCTCTATTTTTTCTACTTCTACTTGCGCATCACAAGGCCCAATCTTTTCAATAGTTTCAACAGCTGCAGCAATCAAAGTTGTTTCTGATTGGTCAAGAGCAGTAGGAATCTTAATTTTACCAGTAGTTATTCTGTCTTTTTTTTCAATTTCCACTTCAATTCGTCCTATTTTTCCTTCTTTTTGCAATTCTCTCATTTCTAGATCAGAACCTAAGAGCCCTTCTGTTTGACCAAAGATAGCTCCGATTATATCTGGCTTTTCTAAAGCACCTTCTACTCTGAAATTTGCATGTATCATGTATTTTATTGATACAGGACTTATTTTCGCCATTTGTATAACTCCTTTGTGAAAACTTTGTTTTCTTTATTTAATTAATTTGAAATCCGAAGATTTCATAAAAATGAAGTCAAATTGACTTCATAGAGAAATATACTAATCAATCTTACTTTTCTGCATAATTAAATTCAAAATGCGAAATGAATGTGATGAGATGACGACGACGAATATATCTCTCTCTTATATAGTGAATATTAGGTGGGTTTTTAAGGTTTTCCGTAAAAATTCCTTGTTCTATTGCTCCCTACCTTTAAGAGCAAAATATTCTTTTATTTTTCCAAGTTTTCCATACAAATCCAAAAGTTTTTCTTTAATTTCCTTTTTTTCAATCTCATTTATTTTCATATCCAAGAGCTTTTCGTATATTTTTACAGCATTTGCTCTTTTTAGGATATTTTCATAAGCTTGTGCTTGTTTTTTATAAAAATCCTTAATTGTGTAATAAATATTATCTCTTTCCATTGAATTTGCCTGCTGCATTGCCTTTTTCATTGCCTCATCTGTTCTTTCAAAATCCCCTGCCTTAATGTATAACTCTGCTGCTTTCATAAAATATTTTATTTTTTCTGAAAAAGGTATAGCAATTGTTTCAGCATTTTCATAATTTTTTGCAGCCTCTGTCAACATGCCTGTTTTTTCATAAGTTTCTGCTAGTTTAAGAAACACAAATTTTTTCATGTCCATGCTTAATGGCTCTTTAAGAAATCTTGTTAAATATTCTATTTTTACAAAATCTCCCTTACAAGATAATTCTTTTTCAATTTCACTTTTAGTCATATTTCTAGTTAACATGTTTCTTAGAAAAATAGGTAGTATTTAAGAATTATTGGACTGAGTTTGCTACCTTAAAAAAAGGAGATTCTAATTTTTTTCTTCCAGCGTTTTTATAAAATAAAACAATGCAAAAAGAATTCTAATTTTTTTTCTTCACAATCTCATTACAGATTCCCGCAGCAACAGTTGCTCCTGCATCACGAACAGCAAATCTGCACATATAAGCATTATCTTTTTGAGTTTCAAGGCAAAGATGTCCTTGCGGCCTTATTCTTACTTTTGCAGCATCACCATTTTTTAAGAAATCAGGATTTTCTTTTATAATTTCTCCTGTTGCAGGATTAATCTGTGCAATAAGCTCAACAAACTGGCACGGAACCTGCGCAGTGTGAACATGGAATACCGGCGTATAGCCCTTAGCTAAAACACTTGGGTGATTAATTACAGTGATTGTTGCTATGAATTCTTCTACTACTGATGTTGGTTTAGCAGCATCGCAAATAACATCTCCTCGTGCAATGTCTTTTTTTCCAACGCCCCTTATGTTTATTCCAACATTATCTCCTGCGTCAGCTTGAGGAATTGCTTCATGATGCATTTCTATTGTTTTAACCTCTCCTTCAATACCCTTTCCTGTTCTTCCAGGAAGAACCTTAACTTTCTGACCAACTTTCATGATTCCTGTTTCAATCTTTCCTACAGGAACAGTTCCAATACCTGTGATTTCATAAACATCCTGAACAGGCATTCTCATTGGAAGATTTGTTGGAAGCTTTGGTTCAGAGAACTGGTCAAATTGTTCAGATATAGTAGGTCCTTTGTACCAAGACATATTTTCAGATTTCTTAAAAATATTATCTCCTTTTAGTCCAGCACAAGCAAGGAAAGGAGTTGTTTCAGGATTAATTCCAACACCCTTTAGAAGAGTACTAACTTCTTCTTTAACTTTTTTGAATCTTGCCTCATCATATTTAACAGAGTCCATTTTGTTAATAGCAACAGCCAGATTTTTAACACCCATTGTTCTCAATAGCCAAAGGTGTTCTGTTGTTTGTGGCTCTACTCCTGCCGGAGCAGCAATAACCAAAAAAGCAGCATCTGCTTGAGATGCTCCTGTAATCATGTTTTTAACAAAGTCTCTGTGTCCAGGGGCGTCAATTATTGTGATTTGATATTTTTGAGTGAGAATTTTTTTGTATGAAAGGTCGATTGTAACTCCTCTTTCTCTTTCTTCCTTTATCTTGTCCATAACATAAGCGAATTCAAAACCGATTTTTCCGTGTTTTTCAGCTTCTTGCCTAAGTTTTTTCATTTCTTGCTCAGAAACAGCTCCGCTGTCAAAAAGAAGTCTTCCGACTATTGTCGATTTTCCCGCATCGACATGGCCGACGAAGATAACATTCATGTTTGGTTTTTCTTTAGCCATCTTATCTTGTTAAATGGATTTTGCGAAATCTTTGGATTTCAGTTTAGCCATTTTGTTTTTAAATGGTTTATACGAAACGACTTTAGCGTTTCAGTTTAGCCATCTTAATTTTAAAAATTCTGCGAAGAATTTTTGCTAAATGTTAATAAAAAATTAGGTTTATAAATATTTCGGAATATTTTTTGTTCATTTCTCGAAAATAAAAAACAAAATACAACCCATAACAGCAAAACCAATTGCAAAGCCACCAAGCACATCACTGAACCAATGAACATTGAGATAGATTCTACTGACTCCTGTCAGCAAAATCAAGAAAACATTAATCATAATAAAACTTACTTTAAAAAAACTGTTTTTTATTTTATCTTTATAAAAATAAATTAACATTGAAAATAAAATTATTGCAAAAATTGAATGGCCGCTAGGAAAACTATAACTTGTTTCCTGAATAAGCTGTGCAACCGGTCGCGGTCTTTGAACTAAATATTTTATTGTTTGCTCCAGAATAAATCCAGAAACCAGGGCCAGTAAAACCATTAAAGATTCTTTTTTTCTTTTTTGCAAATACATAAAGAAGATAATAAACACAGCCAGTCCTATCGTAATGGTTCGAAGATAGTGTCCTAAAAAGATAAAAAACCCATCAGCAGAACCTCTAAAATAATTTATATTCTGGCTTATAAAGTTATCAATCTGAAATCCATTATTAAGAACAACAACCATTAATATTAATAAAAAAATTAGGGCAGAGATAGAGACAAATATAAATTTTAACCTTGATTTTTTTCCTGGCATAAACAAAAAAGGATTTTTATGATTAAATAATTATTGTTTTGTGATAAAACCCGCGCGAATCTTATTTGGGCATTTTTATAGAAATTTTAAAGTGTATGAAGAAGAATTATAACAAAACATTAGAAAAATTTAAAAAAAGATTTAAATACTTATGAAATCGGATTTTAAAATGGGAAAAACTAAAAATGATGAAGTATATGAAAGAGCAGTGAAGGACGGTAAGGAAGGGGGTTTGTTAGATGACGCAATACGCGGTGTTGTTGGTAATTCTCTTAATACTACAAAAAGAGATGAAATATATGACAAAGGATATAGTTATGGAGCAGAACATCGCAATGATTCCTCAAGTGGAGACTCTTCCAAGTCTGATGATAAACAGTCTAGTGATAAAGATAGTGGTTCTAAAAGCGGTTGTTATTTAACTACTGCATGTGCTGAAGCGATTAGACTTCCAGATAATTGTTTAGAATTAAGTGTTTTAAGAAATTTCAGAGATAAAATTCTGATGCCACAGTCATTTGGTAAAAGAGCAGTTAAAGAATATTATAAAATAGCTCCCGAAATTGTGCAGGCTATCGGAGAACAAGATAATACTAGAAGAATTTGGTCATCTATTTATAGAGACATTGAATATGCTGTATCTTTGGTTTTATCTGGTAATTTTGAAAGGGCCTTTAAACATTATCAACAAATGACGTCAAAACTTAAAGAAAGATATTTGGATTGATTTTTGCTTTGCTAATGATGCTAAGTGTTCTGATTTAGAAAAATTTAAAAACAATCGCCCTTGAGATATTCCTATGAAAAATAGAAATTCAAAAAAAGCAAATCAACAGGAAATAGTTTATTCTATTAGATATGGTTCTCTTCATTCAGGAACAGAATCTCCAAGAGTTCATCCTTTACTAAGCCAAAAATCATTGTATGAACTTAGAGACGCATCTGACAACTATCTTTCAAGAATGGCAAGAATATTAAAAAGAGATGGATTTAAAGAAGAAGAACACATGGAAATCCAATTTAGTTTTTTAAGACGAAGAAAATAAGATTAACTTATTTAGTTTTTTCTTCCAAAGAATTTTTACCTTCTATTTTAAATTCCATCAATCTCAAACGTATTAAATTAGAACTTTCTTTTAAAATTTCATACCTTTCTCCATTAGAGCTAATAACAAGAGCAGCCCAATCATTACACTTTCCATTAAGGAAATAAATTTTTCTTAATATCGAAGGTATTTCACACATTAATTCTTTAACAGAATTACTTTTAGGAAAAAAACGATAAGGCCCATATTCAACTTGATATTCAATCATCGGAATTTTAGAAAAAAGCACTATATATTTTTTTCTATTTTTAAAATATATAAATAAGAAAATTTATTGATTCTCTGACAATCCTTTACGTTGTCTTATCTTTTTTATCACGTCTCCTTGAAGACTTGCAGGAACTTTTTCAAATAACTGGTCTGACAATGCAGAAGTTCCTCTGCCCTCTGTAGCAGATCTTAAATCATTACTCCATCCAATCATTTCAGCAACAGGCAGCTTAACTCTCATTTCCACCCGTGTTCCTTCTTGTTTAATCTCGAGGATTTGTCCTCTTTTACCGCTAACAAGTTTTGTAATATCTCCCATGAACTTTTCTGGAATATCTATTACATGAATTTGAACAGGTTCAAGAAGATAAGGCCCTGCTTTTCTCATTGCATCTACAATTGCTCCCCTAATAGCAGGATAAACTTGCGCTGGTCCACGATGAATTGCATCTTCATGGAGCTTTGTATCAACAAGAGAAACTCTAACTTTAATGCAGGGTTCTCGTGTAAGGGGTCCTTGATTAATAACCATTTCAAAAGCATCTAAAATCATTTCGATAACTTCTCCCATGTGAACCTCTCCTCTTGTTTCCTCAAGAAAAACATTCCCTTTGTAAATATCCCTTACATTTCTTATTAAATCTCCTGTCCATCCGATTTTTGAAAGAACATTAAAGACATCCTCACTTTTTTTCTTGATTCTTCCTTCTCTTAAATCTCCTTTTTTTATTGCTTCATAAACTTCATCTTCTAATGGTTCAACTTTCATGTAGAAAATATTGTGCTTGTTTGGGCTTCTTCCTTCAGTAGAAGGAGATTCTTTGCTGATTGTTTCTCGATAAACAATTATCGGAGATGATGTTTTGATATCTAATTTTTTTTCAGTTCTGATACGATTTTCTATAATTTCAAGATGAAGTTCACCCATACCAGACATTAGACTCTCACCTGTTTGCTCATTGATTTCTATTCTTATAGAAGGATCTTCTTTTTTAACCTGCTTAAGAACTTCAACAAGTCTCGGAAGATCAATAGCTTTAGTTGCTTCAATAGATTTAGTAACAACAGGCTCGAATAAATATTTTATTTCTTCAAAAGGTTCTATAGGCTCTATGCTCACTGTTTCACCAGCGAAAACATCTTTTAATCCAACAATACCTACGATGTTTCCAGCACTAACTTCATCAACAATAACTCTTTGAGCTCCTTTGTAAACAGAAACTTGTTGAATTCTTGTTTTTCTTTTTGCAAGATTCATGTAAACTTCTTCACCTTGTTTCAATGTTCCTGAAAAAAGTCTTCCACCAGCAATTTCTCCGGCATGCTTGTCAACAACTATTTTTATTGGAACAAAAACAGGTTCTCCCTTAGGATCGCAATTAATAAGTGTTTTTCCTATTTCTGAATCAAGTTCTCCGTGCCAAATTTTTGGAATTCTATATTTTTGAGCTTCAACAGGAGTTGGATGGTGCTTTATAACCATATTAAGAACAATTTCATGAAGAGGAGCTTTTTTTGCAAGCTCTTTTACTTTATCGTTAGAATACGCATCTATAACATCCTTAAAAGTGATGCTCTTTCTTTTCATGTACGGAAAACTCAGAGCCCAATTGTGAAAAGCAGAACCAAATGCAACACTTCCTTCTGACACAGAAACTTTCCATTTCTCTTTGTAGCCTTCTGGAGCAATATTCTCAATAAGTTCATTTACATGATTGATTATTGAAATAAACTTCTGCTCCATTTTTTGAGGAGTTAGTTTTACTTCTTTAATCAGGCGATCAACTTTATTCAAAAACAAAACAGGCTTAACAAGTTCTTTTAATGCTTGCCTTACAACAGTTTCTGTTTGAGGCATAACTCCTTCAACAGAATCAACTAGGATAATACATCCATCAACAGCCCTCATTGCTCTTGTAACATCTCCTCCAAAATCGACATGTCCTGGAGTGTCGATCAAATTTATCAAATAATCTTCTCCTTCGTTTTGATGAATCATGCTTACAGAAGCAGCATCAATTGTTATTCCTCTAGTAATTTCATCTTCGTGAAAATCAAGCATAAGCTGTTTTCCAGCCAGTTCTTCTGACATCATTCCTGCTCCTGCCAGAAGATTATCAGAAAAAGTTGTTTTTCCATGGTCAATGTGCGCAGCAATAGCTATATTTCTAATTTTTTCTTGTATGCACATCAATTCCTGAATTTTTTTCTTTTTATCGTCTGCCATTTTTAATTTGCAAGAGAACAATAAAAATTGTTAAAATCTGTTTATAAAGTTTCTTGTAAAAGAAAATCTTTAGAAAAAACCTTTTTCAAAGAAAAAAATAAAAAATAAAAAATAAAATTATCTTAATGCGTATATCACTTGAACAGATGCGCTTACTTCTAGAGTTTTTGGTTGTAGATTTGTCGCAGCTTCAGGTGCTGTCTGTCCTTCAGAAACCGCAGAGTCAAAGTATCTGTAAGGATAATAGTAAAAATCATTGCTACTGACACTTACTATTTTTCCAAGTTTAGCATCAAGACCTTTTGCAGTTGCTTCTGCCTTTAATTTTGCATCCCGAGATGCTTCTTCTAAAGCTTGGGCTTTTAACTCATTTTCATGCTCTAGAGTTAATTCAAAGTTTATGTATTGGACTAAAGCTCCTGCATCCACTCCAATGTCAACAATTCTTCCGGCATCTGAAAAATTTTCTGAAGAGACTTTTATAACCTGGCTTGCAGTGTAACCTTTGAAAACTCTTGAGTTGCCTGTCCAATCATACTCTTCATAGATATTATAGCTTTGAGTTTCAATTTCTTCTTCACTTACCATATCTAGCATTTCATTTTCCAAATTCAAAACAATTAGAGCAACTTCGTCTCTTGCATCTTCAGCACTAGTTTTAGTTGATTTTGCTTCAAAGTATATAACAACCTCATCAGGTTGTGCTTCAATTATTGAACTTCCAGAAGCTGAAACTGTTTGTCCTGAAACAGGCGAATTCATATAAATTAAGCCAAGAACAATTATCAAAGCTGCAGCAACAATTCCAACAACAAAATATTTTCCTTCCATTTTTTACCTCCTTACAATTTTGTGAATTATAACTTCCTCCAATTAAATAATATTATTAGTAATAATGCAACTAAACTTCCGGCCACAAACCAAAGCTCAGCAGAAACTCCTGCTGAAGAAAAAATAGTTTGCAATTCTGCGCCTCTTTCAGCCGCAAATTCAGGACTTGTAACAGCTAAATCTGAACTAGTTTCAGCAATTTTTCTTCCAGCGTAATTAATTCCATAGTATATTTTTATTCCCAAAGCAATAATTATCGAAACAATTCCAGTTGTGATAATTGATTTCAGAGTTTTTGATTTTGGCTGAATAATAATTGACTTTCGTGCAGTCTTATAAATCGGAATTCTTTTTCCTTTCTTGCTCCAGAAGAATTCTTTTGTCTTTTCAACTAAACCAACCTCAATTAATTTTTTTAAATTATATTCAACAGTGTTTAAGGGCATGTTAAGTTTTTTAGCCAAATCACTCTCGCTTAAATTTTCCTCTACAAGAACTTCAAGAATTTTCTTGCATACCTTACTTCCAAGAACCTCAGACACCCTTGCTATTTTTTCATCATCCAGATTTAACATAATAAACTTTTCGGCCATAATTAAACTACAAAAATAGAATTTATAAATAAAGCGATAACTTCAAACAGAATTGAAATAAAACTATAAGCAACGCAAGAAAGAGAACTATCTTTTTTTCTTAGTAGTTTTTTTTGAACCCTTTCGAGATTTCAAATATTTGACTATTTTTTTTACTTTTGAGGATTTGCCTTTCTTGCTTGGAGACCTGCACTTCTTTCTGGCTTTTTTTCCTTTCGTCTGAGTTTTTTTACTTCCTCTTTTTTTCATTTTAGTTGTAATGAATATTGCTGACATCTGGACTCGGTGAAAAAGTGCCTTAAACAATGGCTGAAATCAATCTTAACCTCCCAGCTTGTTTTAAAGGTTATCTTTTTCGCCCCATAATAAGCTTAACACGCGTAGGTTTCATATAGAGAGTTATAGTCCAGGCTCTATATTAATAGCTGAATACATGACAGTGGCTCTTATGGTAACACCCTTTCCAAGGCAACCGAATAGCCCTAGTCAGCTCTTCATACAGGGAAACCCCCCTTTTAAATATATTTCACTACCAGAGAATAAGCACGATTCTTTGCTTTGTACGAAAAGTTTGCTGTGAAAAATAGGCTAACCGAGAAGTCTTAATCTGCTTGATTTTTGCTGACTAAAGAGCCAAAAAATTGTACGAGAAGAGAAGTATTAGTTAGAGTATAATAATCCTTAAATATTTAATTTAATTATTTAACCTATGGGAAGATACATTTATCAAACAACAGACAAAGCAGAAAAATTAGAAGAATATGTTAAAAACATAGCAGAAGAAACAAATAAATTTTTGAAAGGTGCTGAACTTCGGGAGGTAACTTTGTCAATAAGGAATCCGTTTCACTTGAAAGGAAAGGATTTTTTTAATGGTTTTGTTAGTATGCATATAAAATTTTCATTTGAAGAACCCTCTTTTTTAACTGAAAGTGATGAGGGGCTTTTCTACTCAAAAATAAGGGAACTTAAAAGAGAAAGATTTGGGTTTGATGCCCCTGCCGGAGGATTAGAATTTCTATCTATAAATTTTGAAGAGCCTACAGAAGAGGAATTATATATTCTTACACCAAGAAAAGAAGCAACATTAAAAGATGGATTTGATAGAGTTAAAAAATATGCTGAGATGTTTTGTTCTGCTGTAGAAAGTTATCCCAAGGTAATTAAAACTCATTCAAAAGAAATGGGCAAATATCTCTCTGGATTAGAATCTCTTTCTCGTGGAAATTAATTTCATTTCAGTCAAACCAACCTTTTTTAATAGAAAAACAGCACTTTCCAGTCAATAATCAGTAATTTTTATGCTTAAACTGACCTTTCGTACAAGTCTACAATTTCTTTTTTGTATTTTTATCTTGCAGAATCAGCTTGTCTCTCTGATTCCATCTTCTTTTTTAATGCAAAACTTTCTTGATTTCCTTCTGAAGCAAAGATGATTTCTTCAGCAACACCCCTAGAAAAACTCTTTTTTTTGTTGAAAGCTTTATCTGATCCTCCATGAACGAGATTCCTCAAAGCAATGTTTACCCGTCTTAATGGAGAAACATCAACAGCCTGGGGATATCTTGCTCCCCCGTATTCTATAGTTGTTATTTCATCTCTTGGAGCTGCATTTTCAATAGCTTTTACAAAAACTTCAATTGGATTTTTTTTGGTTTTATCCTGAATTATTTTAAATGCTTCAAGAACGATTTTTGCGTTTTTTGAGTACTTTCCAGAAGCACGCCCAACCATTACCTTGTGTTTTCTTCCTCTGTGCCCAGCAACACCCAGCCTATTAATTAGTCTTTCAACAATATTCACTTTTGTTTGTCCGAATTTTTGAACATTTCTTCCATGACTCTTAAGAGCAAGCTTTGGATTTAGATTTATTACATTTTTCAATGCAATATCTTCTATTACAATTCCTTCTGTTTCATACAAATCAAAAATTTTAAACCTCATATCATTTCCCTTAGATTCTTGTTTTAATTCTTGCATTTTATCTCCTTCCCTTCCGGTGCGTTTTTGTTAAAAAACCAACGCAAGGAAAATTGTTTACAATTTTTTGCCTCATTATCTCCTTCCTTTCTCTATCTTTCCTTTCACAAGTAAATGTAAAGGTTGATCATTTACTTTAATAACTTGAAATCTAACACCAGGAATATCTCCTTTTGACTTGCCTTTGTTTCCGCCGATTCTTTCAATGAGTACTTCGTCATGTTCATCTATAAACCGTTGTGCAAGATTTCGTGGAATAAAAGCAGTGACGACTTTCCCATTTTTTGTTAATTGAACTTTGCAACATTTTCTCATAGCAGAATTTGGCTGTTTAGCTTCTTTTTGAATTTTTTGAAGAACAATTCCTTTTGCCTGATGTGCTCCGACTAAAGGATCTGATTTAGAATAAAGATTAAGAGCTTTCACTTTGTATCTTTTATCTTTCCATCTAAATTTTTTTCTCGTTTTTTTCAGCTTTAAAGCGCTTTTTAGTCCCATTTGAATATCTTAATAATTGAGAAATTGGTTTTTAAAAGTTGTGATGTATTTCCTCTCTAAAATTTAGGCAATTTTAAACAACTCTAAACTCTTTTCCAAAAAAATCTTTGATTATTTTTTGCATTTCAATAAGTCGTCTTTTATTTCTTCCTATAAGAGCCGCCTTGCTTTTTCCTCCAGAAATTATCACCTCACTACCTTTTATCTCAAAACCCCTGAATGTAACTGGATTGACAATTGTTTTTATGAAATTTTCCATCTCTCTAGGCTCTTCAGGAAAAGCAATTACTTTTATTCTTCTGCTAAGAATCTCACTCATTCTTTTTATGTTTCTCCCGCCTTCACCAACAGCACGATTTACAAGATGTTTCGGCACGCAAAAAATTAATATCTCGTTATATTTGAAACAGAACCTTGTTCTTATCTTCATTATTTGTTCAAATAAATTTAGATATCTTATATCCTGCATACACAATGTGTTAACCATATTAAAACTCTAAACTTGAATTAACTTTTGTTTTATAAATTTATTGTTATTAGATTTGGAATTATTGTCCTGTGAATTTCAAAGTGTTTTAATCAATTAGAGCCAAATCTTTTTAAAGATTTTATTACATCTATTTCTATGAAAACGCTTAATTTGCATGTAGATTACATAAAATTTAAACCATTAAAAAAAGCCTTAAATAAAGTTGAACCGCTTTCTGAGCAAGAAAAAAAAGAGAGATTAGTGAAAGACGCACTGGTTGTTTTGGTTGCGATTGAAAAAACCGATGCTCCAAATGAGGCTTTAATCAGCAAATTTATTGATTCTATTAAAGACATTGCGAAGCAACTGAATGTCAAAAGAGTTGTTCTTTATCCTTATGCTCATTTATCAAGCAATTTATCTAGTCCAGAAATCGCAATGAAAATTTTAATCAATTCTGAAAAAGAACTTTTGAAAGAAGGTTTTGAAATAACAAGAGCCCCTTTTGGATATTACAAAGAATTTGAACTTAAAGTAAAAGGACATCCACTCAGTGAATTAAGCAGAGAGATTGGAATTGAGGAAGGGGAAGGGAAAGAGAAACAAGTGGGAAGAAAAGAAACCTCAGATTTAACAGAAGAACAAAGAAAAAGACTTTTGAAGGAAATCTCAAAATCTAAACTAGATACTTCAAGATTAAAAGAAAATGACCATAGAATTCTTGGACAACAGATGGATTTGTGGAGTTTTAACGACGTGGCACCAGGAATGGTTTTTTGGCACAATAATGGTTTGATTATTGTGAATGAATTATTTAAATTCTGGAGAGAGATGCACCGAAAAGCAGGTTACGAAGAAATATCAACACCTCTTATTATGGATAAAAAACTTTGGCAAATTTCAGGACATTGGGAAAAATACAAAGAAAATATTTTTTTAACTAATTATGAAAAAAGAGAGTTTGCAGTAAAGCCAATGAATTGCCCTGGTGGAATGCTTGTTTACAAATCAAGGCCGAAAACATATAGAGATTTGCCTTTGAGAGTTGGTGAACTTGGGCTTGTTCATCGACAAGAACTTTCAGGAGTTTTAGCAGGATTATTTAGAGTTATAAAAATTATCCAAGATGATGCACATATTTTTTGTGCAGATAGAAAACAAGTTGAGCAGGAAACTGAAGAACTTATTGATTTAATAAAAATCTTTTACAAAACATTTAATTTAGAATTTGATCATGTTGAACTTTCTACTCGTCCTGAAAAAAGAATTGGAAGCGATGACCTCTGGGATATGGCTGAAGACATTCTTGAGGGAGTTTTGAAAAAAAAGAAAACAAAATACAAATTAAATAAAGGAGAAGGCGCATTCTACGGCCCAAAAATTGATTTTCATGTAAAAGATTCTCAAGGAAGAACATGGCAGCTATCCACAATTCAATTAGATTTTGCAATGCCAGAAAGATTTGATTTGAATTATATTGATAAAAATAACGAGAAGAAAAGACCAATTATGCTGCATCGGGTTATTTATGGTTCTATAGAAAGATTTATGGGGATTTTGCTTGAATCAACAAACGGAAGATTACCAATCTGGCTTGCTCCGATTCAGGTTCGTATTCTGAGTTTTACAGACAGAAATATAAAATACACTAAAAAAATTGTTAAGAAAATTAAAGAAGAGCTTCCTGAAATAAGAATTGATGAGGATTTTGCTTCGTCTACAATGTCTTCAAAAGTTAAGAAAGCAGAAATTATGAGAATTCCTTACATTGTAACAGTTGGAGATAAAGAGGAAAAAACAAAAAAGCTCGCAATAAGAAGCAAAGGAGATAGAAAATTAAAAAATATGACAGCAGATAAATTTATTGAGAAAATTAGAAAAGAAATTAAAAATAGAAATTAAAAAAATAATTTCTCTCACCCGCTGACTTCTTTAATAACTTCTTTCTTAGCAGGTTTCTTTTCAGAATCTTTCTTCGTCAATGGGCCGATTACTTTAACCAAAAGTCCTGGAAGTCCTGTTCCTACAGGAACAGGTTGATTAAGTATGATATTTTCAATAACACTTGACAGATTGTCCTTGTTTCCTTTTATTGTTGCATTTACAAACTGCTTTACAGGTGTCTCAAATGTTGCTCTTGCGATTATAGAAGACTTTTGGGAAATAATTCCTATTCTTGTTACTCCTTTAACTTCTCCAGAATTTGTCATAGCATCTGCAATGAACTTTAGATGTCTCTTGTCAATATTCAATCCCTGAGTATTCAAAACTTCTTGAATTTCGTTAATTATCAATTGTCTTACAGACTCAATTCCGAGAACTTCTGCTACTTCGTGGAAATCATTTGAAATTGTTCTATTCTTTTCAACCTCTTTCATTTCAAGAATCTTTCCTAACTCAGTTCCCAAAGTCATGATAACATAATCTTTTTCTTTTTTCACAACCAGAATTTGTTTTATTCCTTTTATTCCGGAAATAACTGTTTTTTTGAGTTTTTCCTTAAACTGATAAATTTCCCTGAATCCTTTTTCAGAAACATTTATACTTATCAAATCTCCTTTTTCTTTTGCATTAAATCCGAGTTTATTAAGACTTTCTATAATTCTCTTTATAGTGATGTGGCTGTGCCTCATTCCTTCTTTGTCAATTTTTATTTCTATTTTCTTGCCACTAAAATCAAGATTAATTTCAGAAGCAACATCCTTTATTGTAACTTCTTTTATTTTTTCAGCGAAAACCTTTGCGTTTTCTTCATTATTGTACTCTTTCTTAAAATATATCTCCATTTTTGGTGAAGATGGTTTTTTTCTTGCATCAAAAATTTCTATAAGTCTTGGCAGACCCTGAGTAACCTGCATTTCAGAAATACCTGCGAAGTGGAAAGTTCTCAGAACCATTTGTGTTGATGGCTCTCCAAATGATTGAGCAGTTATTATTCCAATTGCCTCTCCTGGCTCCATCTCTTCATTTAGATGAAGTTTTGAAGGATCTAATCTGTCATCCTCATATATAAATTGAATAATGTTATTGTTGCTGTCTCTTACTGTACCGTCGTATTCTTTTCTTAAATCTTGAAGTGCATTTGCAAGTCTTCTGTAAAGATATCCAGATCTAGGAGTTCTCAATGCAGTATCCATGAGTGTTGCTCTTCCAGTCATTGCTCCAAAGAAAAATTCATCAGGCTCTAAACCTTTTGTGAAAGGACTTCGAATAAATCCTTTAGCTCGCGGGGATAAATCTCCTTCTTTAAAAAAAGGAAGTGTTCGATTAGTATAACCTATATCAATTCTTTTTCCTTCTAAGTCTTGCTGTCCGACACAACAAGCCATTTGTGTAATATTCAGAATATTTCCTCCGCTTCCAGAACGAATCATATGTGTAACAGGATTGTTTTCTGAGAATTCTTTTTTGATAATTTCACTTATTTTTGTTCTTATTTCGTTTAAAATTCTAAGCATTCTTATTTCTCTTGATGCTTCAAGTGTTTTACCTTGTATTACTTCAAGAGTTCCATTATTGTATGCGTCAATAATTTCTTCAGCTTTCTCCTCAGCTTTCTTAATGATTTCATTGCTTGCTTCTATAACATTTTCTTTTACATCAAGGTCACTTAGAGAAATAGTTATGCCTCTTTCTGTGAGATAATTTCTTCCAAGATCAAATGCTTTTTTTATTGCTTCAAAAGCAGGAGTTCTTCCGAATTCTTTATCAATTTCTTTAATTAAATCACCTTCTTCATCCCCAAACAAACTTTTATCAATTATGCCTTTGATTATTTCTCCGTTTTGAATTTTTATTGCATCATTAGAAAAATTAACTTTTGGAAGTATTTTTGAAAATATTTCTGTTCCTGAAATTGTTTTTTTTGGAAAGGAGTGTTCAATTCCTGCCTTGTAAAGAATTTGATTTGCTTCTTCTCTGGAAAAGGTTTGAAGTCCGAGAAGATATCCTCCCGTAATCGCGTCACCAACACAGCCAACCCAGTTTGTATTGTTTTTTGGAGAGATAAGATTTTTTTTAACTTCAAGAAGTATTTTTGCTTCAGCTCGTGCTTCTTCTGTTTGAGGGCTATGAATATTCATTTCATCACCGTCGAAATCAGCATTATACGGCGTTGCAACAGCAGGGTGCAGTCTAAATGTTCTTCCGGGAAGAACTTTTACATAATGAGCCATTAAACTTCCTTTGTGAAGACTTGGGTGTCGATTAAATAAAACAATATCTTTATTTTGAAGATGTCTTTCTATTTTATAACCAGGTGTAAGTTCATTGATTATTTCTTCTTTAAGTTCATCTGTTATTTTTTTTCTTTTTCCATCAGGTCTTATCGCGTAATTTGCACCAGGATATTCAGAACCTTTTTTTATAAGTTTTTTCATTTTTTCCATATTAACATCATTGACTGTTTCTGCAACAGTGATAATCTTAGCAAGCTCGTAAGGAACACCAACTTCATTAATTTCTATTGAGGGGTCTGGAGAAATAACTGTTCTTCCAGAATAATTTACTCTTTTACCAACAAGATTTTTTCTGATTCTTCCTTCTTTTCCTTTAATTCTTTCTGTTATTGTTTTAAGAGGTTGTCCAGATCTATGTCTTGCTGGAGGAATTCTTGTTATAGTGTTATCAAAAAAAGTTGTAACATGGAATTGCAGCAAATCCCACAAATCCTCTATAATTACTTCAGGAGCTCCTGCATTAAGATTTTCCCAAAGTCTTTGATTTGCTCTTATAATATCTGATAATTTATGAGATAAATCATCCTCTGCTCTTTCACCGCTTTCTAAAATTATACTTGGTCTTACAGTTACAGGAGGAACAAGTAAAGAAGTTAAAACACCCCACTCTGGCCTGAAATTTTTTGAATTGATTCCTATTTTTTTCAATTCTTCATCGCTAATTTTTGTTAAAATTTCTCTTATTTCAATAGGAGAAATTCTGATTCTTCCTTTGTAGAAAGTAGTTGGCTTGTCTAGTTTCATTTTTTCTTGATTGCTTCCGCAATGCACACATTTTTTTGAGTCTTTTGCTTTCTTTACTCTTTGACTTGGTGTATATTTTTCAAAATCTTTTTCATTTATCATTAATTTTCCGCAATCATAACAGAAAGCTCTCAGGCACAATTCAATTATTGGAACATATTTAAGATGAATTATAGATCTTGCAAGGTCAATGCTTCCAGAATGTCCCAAACACTCCTTTAATCTTCCTCCGCAGGTTCTGCATCTTACTCCAGGGTCTATTGCTCCTAATCTTAAGTCCATTAAACCACCATCAACAGGATATCCGTCTATATCATAAAGTTCTGGAGTCACGATTTTTGCAACAGATATTTTTTTTATCTTTTCAGGACTAAGTAAAGAAAACGCTATCTGGCTTATTTTTTTTCTTATTGGTTTCATTTTTTATTGTTGAAGTTTATTCATATTTATTTTTTAGATTAAATGTTGTGTGAATGTGAAGTCCTTGCAATTCTTCAAGTAGAAGTTTGAATGCATATGAAATTTCCACCATTTCAACATCTTCGCTGGAGCAAAGCTGACAGAATTTTTTGTTTCTTATGCTATCTTCTAATGCGATAGAACCGCAATGAATGCATATTGGAAGAAGAACTTTGTCAGAATCATATCTTTCTTTCAAAAGAAGAGATGCACCGTGAGCGACAAGCGCTTGCTGTTCCATTTCTCCAAGTCTTAAAGCACCGCCCCTTGAACGTCCTTCAATAGGTTGTCTTGTAAGCAGAGCAACTTTTCCAGAAGCTCTTCCGTGAATTTTGTTTGCAACCATGTGTCTTAATTTCAAATAATAAAGATTTCCAACAAATATTTTTGCTTCTATTTTCTTTCCAGTAATTCCATTGTACATTGTTTCCTTTCCGTCGTATCTAAATCCAAGCCCTTCCATTTGTTCCTCAAGCTCTTCTTTTCCTATTCCAGAGAAAGATGTTCCATCCATTATTTCTCCCTTAAGGCATCCGACTTTTCCTGCTAACAATTCAAGTAAATAACCAACTGTCATTCTGCTTGGTAATCCATGAGGATTGAATATAATGTCTGGCCTTATGCCTTTAGAAGTGAAAGGGACGTCTTCTTCTTCTGCAATCAAACCAAGAACCCCTTTCTGCCCGTGAGATGTTGCAAATTTATCACCGATTTCTGGAATTCTTAAATCACGAGTTTTTACCTCAACGATTTTGTTTCCCCCATCATCTTCGGTAATTATTACAGAATCAACAACTCCTTTTTCTTCCGGCTTCATAGAAACACTTGATTCTTTTTTTGTTCTTATTGTGATTTCTCTTGCTTCAGATAGGAACTTTGGTGGGGACATTTTTCCGATTAAAACGTCTCCTTCACCGATTTCTGCTTCAGGATAAGCTATTCCATCTGTTTCAAGGAAACGATAACTTGTTTCTGTTTTATAGCCAGAAGCATCTTTTTCAGGAATTGCTATTTCATCTTTTAAACTACCTGCGTAATTCATTTCAACAGCACTGTACGGTCGGAAATAATAACTTCTTCCAACACCTCTATCAACACTTCCTTTATTCAGAACAAGAGCATCTTCCATATTATATCCATCATAAGTCATGATTGCAACAACAAGATTTTGTCCTGAAGGGTAAATATTCAATGTATCATAAACAAAGCTTCGAACAATTGGTTTTTGGGGATATTGAAGAACAGAAACATCAGTGTCCATTCTTGAAAGATAATTTGCAGCATATAATCCAAGAGCCTGTTTTTGAGTTTTACTTCCACGATTTAATCTCGAGCTTTGATCGTGATTCCCATAAGGAACAAGAGCAGTAACAACTCCAAATAAATCTATAGAATCTATTTCTAAATGAGTGTGTTCAGGTGTTAATTTTTCTTCAGTGAGAGCAACTAGAGCATTGTCTTCTTCAGCGGCATCTAAATATTCTATTACTCCTTCTTTAACCAAATCCTTCCAGCCAATTTCCCCTCTTTCTATTCTTAAAAGATGCTCATCTCTTAATCTTGAACGTCCGTTCTCGACGATTATTAAAGGTCTTAGAACTCTTCCGGACTCTGTCGAAACAAAAATATGATCAAAATGGCGGTCGTATTTTATACTAATTTGGGTTGGAAGCTCTCCATTTCTTCTTTTTTCTCTTACTGTTTTTATAAATTCTCCAGAAGAATTTGTACAGCCGAAAAAGATTCCATTGAAAAATATGTCTGTTTTTCCAATTCCTTCTTTAATTAGCTCAACGGATTTTATTTCCTTAAGAAATTTTTCTTCATCCAAATCTGTTCTTGTTGATACTTGCGCAAGAATTGCAAGATTTTTTCTTAAACCAATTTCAGTACCTTCAGGCGTTTCAATAGGACAGAATCTTCCGTAATGTGTTGGATGAAGTGTTCTTGCTAAAAAGTTTTCTTGACTGCTCTGAAGCATGCTTGAAACTCTCTGAAGCTGAGAGATTATGGCTAGATAATTAGTTTTATCCATGTTTTGAGTTATTCCAGATCTTTCACCTATCCAGCTTCCTGTTGCAATTGCTGATTCTACTCTGTGAGAAAATAATGTGGATTTTGCAATTATTTTTATAGAAAAGTATCTTTTCTTTTTTGTTACTTTTTGCAGAGAATATTGAATGTCTCTTATAAGAATTCCAAGATTAACTCTAAAAAGAATTGCAAGAAGATCACCAGAAAGCCTTACTCTTTTATTTGCATAATGGTCTTTGTCTGTCCTTAGATTAGGATTTTCTTTAGCAATTAAAAAATTCTTGATTAATTTGCAAAGCGTTATTGCTTTTTTTATTCGATCTTCTTTTTTTTGCCCTATGTGTGGAAGCATATATGAATCAATTCTTTGTTTAACTCTATCAAGAATTTCTTTTTTTGTTCCGTGAAGATTTGCTTTTTCAGCAATGTACATCATAGCATCTTCTTTTGTTGCGAGATTAACAAATTCATAAAGATTTACAATAACAGAATCTGTTTCTTTTCCGATATAATTCCTAATGTCAGATTCTTTAACCATTCCAAGAACTTTCAATATAACAACTGCCGGAATATTTTTGAATTTGCTAAAGGATACATTAAAGATTCCCTCTTTATCTTCTGAAATCAAAACAGGAATTCGGTAAGTTCCTCTTAAAGAGAATAATTTAAGAGTTAAATTTTTTTTTGAATCAGTTTCTATAAAAGGCTGATTTTCTGCAAGATCTTCTGACATTATCATAACTCTTTCATTACCTTTAATCAGAAAATATCCTCCTGGATCAAGCGGGTCGTGATATGTTTTAATTAATTCTTCTTTAGACATTCCATAAGTATTGCATGCTTTGCTCTTTACCATTATAGGTATTTTTCCTATCTCAACTACTTCAGAATCAACTTGGTCGTCTTTTTTTACACTTATTTCAAGATGAATAGGAGCAGAATATGTCAGATTTCTTATTTTAGCTTCAGCAGGAGTTATTAATGAAGAGCTCCCGTCTGCTTCAATTGCTATGGGTTTTCCGACAGTTATTTTTCCAAGCTTAATTTCAAAATCTTCTGAAGATATTGTTTCGGAGATTTCACCTACAATTTCTTGCATTCTTCTTTCAAGAAAATTATTAAAAGAGGTTATGTTAGATTCTACTAGAGAGTGTTCGTTTAGATAATTCTTCACAATTATGTGCTTGTTTTTTTGCATGGAGTTTTTGGAAGCGTTTTTATCTTTACTTAGAACATTTATTTGATATTTCTATCAAACAATAACGCGGTAGTACACGTGTGTTTTATCTTCTTCTTTTCTTTCTATTTTGACTATATCTCCTATCTCGCATCCCTCTGGCAGAGCAGGGTCTCCAGAAAGAATTTTTGGCAATTGAGCTTTAGAAACATTAAATTCTTCCAATAGTTCTTGGACTTCTTTGTCTTTAAGTTTGGTGTGTTTTGGCTGAAGAATGTGCATAGTGGTCTCTATTCCTTAATCTTTATACTTTTCGTCGGTAAGCGCGAATAAAAGGGTTATTTATAAATTATTTTAATAACTTGTCAATAATAAAAGATACCAAATTTTTGTTTAAAAACCTTTTGGTGCTCAGAGCTTTGCACAATAAGTAAGTTAAATTAATTCTTGCACAAAAAGTCTTTAAAGCAATGTTCTTTGGAAAGTTTAGTATATTATTTGAGTATATCTCTGAGATATTATCAATTGGATTTAGTTAATTACAGAAAAGGTTTATTAACCCTTTTCTCTATTAATATATTATTATAATAAGATTTAAATAACCCGCAATTAACGAAAACCAATAAAGATGGAACAATTTCAAATAAATTCTTCAGAAGATTTTAAAAGACTTATTGATATTAAAAAAGAGCAAACTACCAAGATTGCTTCAACATTAGCTTCTGCTGAGGCAATTAAGATTTCTCAAGAGGTAGCAGAGAGAGAGTTTGACCTTTTTGAGTTTAGTCTTTTTATATCTTCATTTGGAAAAGAGAAGCTTGATAAATCTACAGAGCGAGTTAGAGAGTTGAGAGCAAGAATAGATAAAGGTCAAGTTGATTTATCAATATATGAACAAATGTTAGAATAGTTACCTTCTCTTTTTGAATCTCGGTCTTGGAATATTTCTCAACATTCTTCTGACATCTTGCCTTGAACCTGGTTCTATTATTGGGGGATATTCTAAAGGAATTTTCAAATAAATACATGGCTCTTCAAAATCACGAGTGTTATTTGTTGAGATAGTATCCATTCCTGCGGTGAGATATATTGAAATTATCCAATAATCATTATTGCTTGCAACCCTCTTAAAAGTATTACACTTACTTTTTAATTCATCAAAAAGTTTTTTTGCTTCCAACTGGTTTAAATCATTATACTTTATGATTCCAATTTTATTTCTACCCAAGAAAGAAAAAATTACTTTTCTTCTCTCTTCTTCAGAAGAATACTTCTCACTCAATAGTCCCATCAATTCCCCAAACACTTTATAATTTATATATAGGATATTCCCTTTTTTTGCAATTTCTGGTTTATAGTTAAATGTTTCTTTTTCATTCTCCATCCAAGCCAAACAAATGTCTGTGTCTAATCCAACCTTTCTACGAATCTTGTTTCCAACAAATACTCTCCCAATACCAATCAATTTTCTTTTCATTCTTCTTAACAATCATCTTTAAGCAAAATTTATAAGTCTCTTTGTTTTAGATTTACAAAGGGAATCTAAGGTCGTCTCCCATAACGACGACCTCAGACCATAGCGGGGTATTTCCTTTACAGACGAACTCATCCCGCTATGTTCACCTGTACAAGTGATTATAATTTTGTTTTATTTCCTTATCCTTCTTCGTCAGGTAAAAATAAGTTCAATGCATCAAATATTTTAGGCAGTTGATTTTCTAATATATCCTTTAATTGTTCTTTTGTTCTTGCCTCGAGGTTTGCAGAGATTTTTCCACGAACGGTTATAACAGCAACATCTCCTTTATAACTTTCTTCTCTAATCTTTTTTGATTCCCTTACTTCAGATTTTCCTAATTGTGCTATTTTCCTTTTTACCTCTCCATGTTTAAGTGTGGAAAGATGAGTTTTCTTCCTTAATTCTTCTGATAGGGGGGTAGTACCATATTTTTCACAAAGATGTAAAAACAGATTCGCTGCAGGTTTAGCAAGAGAATAACCAAATCCATAATTAGATATAAAAAAATTTATTATGTCATCTTTTCTTGCAACTGTTAAATCAACTCTCTTAAAAAGAGTACTATACGATTTTTTTATCAATTCCATTAAATACTTATCTCCTTCCTCTCCAACAAACTTTAATTTTTTTATAACTTCCTCATTAATGGTTCCATCTTGATTACAAATCCCTAACCATTTAAGAAATTCTACTATTCTAAATGCATTGGTTGCTGTGGCTATTTTATTGTCAATAACAAATTGAGAATCTATTTTTTTTGGAGTCGTTCTTCTAAGTAAATCTATTGTCTGGTCTACTTGCCCAGAGCTTGCATATGGGGGTCTTAATTCCTTTTCTTCTTCAATTTTATTATCCATTATTAAAATAGTGTTTTCTGAGCTTTTTAAATATTATTGTGATGTAGTTTACGAAGTGGACGAATAACCGAACTATACGACCAAACCCATTCTCTTATCCAGCCTGTAGGTTACAAAGTGTTTTATCACTTCATTCGTTTTATACAGATTAACTTATCCTCGTTTATTTATAAACATTACTACTATACCGGCTTTGCCTTTTTAG
Source organism: Candidatus Woesearchaeota archaeon (assembly GCA_964555925.1). Lineage (GTDB taxonomy): Archaea > Nanobdellota > Nanobdellia > Pacearchaeales > GW2011-AR1 > ASMP01. The sequence goes on along the minus strand of CAZKUJ010000006.1, from coordinate 2,227 downwards.
TAGACCACTTTTGGTACAGCAACTACTTATTGTGCAAACCCGGTACTAGTATTTTATAAGATAACTATCAAGAATAAAGCCAATAAAACCAAAAATCATTCCAAGGGCGCCCGCAAGAGCTATGCCTTTAAAAATAATTCCTAAATAATCATTAAAATAGTAAAAAAGCGTAGATATCGGGTCTTGAGTTAAAGTCCCTGAAAGATTGTAATCCACAAAATAAGTTATGCTAAGAGGTATTATTGCTCCTAAGAGAATTCCTGTTAATCCTAGGAGTATGGTATATGGAAACTTTCTAAATAGCCCTGACATTTTAATTTTCTGAAAATGGCCCCGATGGGATTTGAACCCACGACACCTGGATTGCTTTGAGACAAGTCTCAAAATAGGTGAGACAAATGTCAAGCCTAAAAGTCCAGTGCTCTAACCAGGCTGAGCTACGGAGCCAAATTTCTTTGAAATTTGCTACTGCACTACCTCGGAGAAGTCAGCACAGAGCCTATAGAATTAAGATGCAACAAATAGTTTATAAATTTTTATTACAAGCACTTCTTTAGTTTTGCTTCTAAATCCTCTAAATACATTGCTCCGATAAATTGGTCTTTTATCTTACCATCTTTTAAAAAAATGAAGTTGGGAATAGAACTTATTTTGAATTTTTGCGCCAATTCTTTATTTTCACTAATGTCAACTTTTCCAAATTTTATTTTTCCTTTGAACTTTTTTGAAAGTTCTTCAAGCACAGGACCCATTGTTAAGCAAGGCATGCACCAATCTGCATAAAAATCAATAAGCACATTTCCTTTTTGAATAAAGGATTCAAATTCCTTGAAATTTACAAGTTCTGTGACATTTTGTGACATTCTAATTTTTCCCAGCATTATTTATGAAAAAGAATTCTTTATAAATATTTTCTAATATATCAGTCTATATTCAGCATACTTTTTTTTGTTTGTTCATGCAGTTCTTTGTTATATTCTCTTCGGCCAGTTAGATGTTCGCAATAAACTCCTTCTGTGCAGAATCCAACACTGCATTTAGGATACAAAAGATAATCTAATTCAGGCATAACATTTGCTATTGCATCTCTTTTTTTCCATGAGCTTGCTTTTCTTTCTGGTTCGCATGTATTGCATAATCTTAACGGAAGTTCTAAATCAATTAAATTAATTAAATCATAATTTTCAAGTGTTCTAACTCTTATATTCTTAGGGACAATATAAAGCGCATCTCTTGCAGATATTCCTGAATTCGTCATTTTTCTGAAAAGTTCTAATTGTTTGCCTGTAAAATAAATATAAGGAACTAACAGCTCTGGCTGATTTTTCATTCTCTCATCAATAACCATTATCTCTTCAAGTTTTTCAATCATATTCCCTAAATCTGCAGGAGATTCTTCACTATGCTTCGAGTATGCTTCTTTTATTGAAGGCCATAATTCTTGCATCTTTCTTGAAGCTCTTTCACTCGCAGAATATATTGATTCTACATTTTGTCTTAAAGTCGCGTGTCTTTTTTGTTCAGACCAAACTCTCCATGACAAACTATCTAAAATCTTAACTCTTGCATTTTCATTATATTCTCCGACGAAATTTCTTAGGCAATACATATAATGCAGAGCTTTTTCTGCAAGCTCTTGTGGTTTTGATATCTGCATGTTTGCTTCTGAAAGTTTTTTTAATTTTTCAAATTGTTTTAGAAACTCTGGAGTAAATCTAGAAGAAGATTCTATAACCAATGGCCCTAAAGGCATGCCTCTCATCTCTGCTTCTTCCAAAGCAGAACTTTTTAGAGACGGATCTTTGAAAACAGTGTAATGGAGATATGTGTCTCTTGGAACTCTTTTTCTTTGCTTATACATTATTTCCATTCCAGCACGTTCTGTTAAATTTTGAAATTTATTAACAAGAGAGTGTATTTCTTTTGGAACAAATCTTCCGTTTGGATTATTTTTGTCATAATCCACTTCAAAAGCCAGAGTAGAAAGAGTGTCCAAAGGCATAACAATAAATAAATCAGCAGGATTATTGTATGGTATAAGTTTATTGAAAGTTTCAATTCCCCCGAGTTTTTTGAATTTTTCTTTAAATTGCGACGACAGCTCAAACACCTCGCAAGAGGTTTTAAGATATTCTTTTAATAATTCTTCTTTATATACTAAGGCTGTAGGAATCACAATTTCCTCAACACTTGTTTCTCTTCTTCTACTGCTTGTTACAAGAGACCT
>CAZKUJ010000005.1:17444-32919 GCA_964555925.1 Candidatus Woesearchaeota archaeon | reverse complement strand
AAGCTGGCTAGCAATTAAATTTGCCTGGCCTTGGTCTGTTGAAGCACCTCTAGCACCGTAAACCACAGCAAAATCACCTATACCACTTTGAACAAGTGGAGCTGGATAATTTGCAGCAGCAGCAACTCCTGCAGTCATACCAATAAGCAAAGCGCTTGTAGCTAATGCAGAAATTTTTCTAAAATTAAATTTCATATTATTTTATTTTAAACCTCCTTTCAACTGTATAATATAACTGTCTATGACAGCTTTCACCAACCTGATAGCCATAGGGTAAGACTTCCAAGTCAGATGAATATGAATTATCGTGTTTCTCTGGAAAATATCTTAACATTTTAGTGTTTATTATATATCTCCTTTTATCAGTTTGCACGTATCTTAAACGAGTTCCCATAAACCGCTTAACCAACCCCGAATCTCTAATCCCCTATTAGAACACCCCTTTAGCCGTCGGTGTTAATTCAAAAAGCACATTTTCCTTTAAAAAGCTTGCTATCAATTTTTGACCCTTTTTTCTAAAAAGCCTGTTTTTCAAGGTTTTATTTATAAACCTTTTGTCATTACTAACATATTAATACACCTCCCCAAATCCCCTTAAGCAAAACATTTATTAACATATAGTACTTATAAGATAATATATTATTAATAAACATACATATTTACAAGATATATATCCTATATGTATATAAAGAAAAACCATACATACAAGAAAATTCCAATAATCAAAAATGCCGAAGACAAAAACAAGAGAGATAACAATTGTCCAATCAAAAGGGGCTTTCGCAATTTTTAAGAAATCAGGCTCTTCAAAAAGCGATTATGACTTTGAAGGGCTTTCAATTCTAAGACAGCTATTAAGTAATGAAAAAGCGCGAATTTTGCACGCAATAAAAACTCAAAATCCAAACTCAATTTATGATTTAGCTAAAAAACTAGGAAGAAACTTCAAATCTGTAAATGATGATATCAAACTTTTAGAGAGATTCGGCTTTGTAGAAATGGCAAGAGAAAAGACAAAAAACAGAATTAGGCACAGACCAGAAATTGTTGTTGACACAATTACAATTCATGTAAAGATCTAGGAATAAGCCCTAAACAAGATCTCTACATTAATTCCACTGCTTAAGAAATCCTGCTTTGCTCCCTGATAACTAGCACTTATTTCACCTTCTTTAAAGTAAATAAGTTCTTTTTGCCCAGAAGTTATATTCATCTCATACCCTTTGACAGGCCTATCCCCCCCTGTTTTCCAGCTTTCTTCAACAATTCCCTTAAGTGTAGAATTCAGAACTTCACACGAATTCCTTTCATTCAAGCAAACAAAATCCTTTTCGCATTCAAAAATAAGCTTTTGAATAGAAAGATATTCCCTATAGTTCTCGCATTCTGTAGTGTAATGCAAAAACGCCTGAATAAAACTATTTGCTTCATAGCTTTCAACACTCTCTCTTTCCTCTTTGAGATAAAAAACAAGGAAAAACAATATTATTACAGCCATAATAATGATTATCAAGGCAAATCCGACAATTTCTTCCTGAGCAAGTTTGTTCTTCATTTTATTCTCCTCCTCCATAATAAACAATTATTTTTGCTAATTCACACTTTTCCTGAATTAAGTTCTCTCCTCCTTCAATTCTGCACAAAGCAACAAAATTAGAAACACCGACTCCTGAGCTTTGCGCTGAACTTCCTGAAAAAATTCTTATGTAATTGCAATCAGGATAGTTTGAAGAAGTGCATTCAGTTAGCTCATCCAGAGGATAAATTTTCCTTACTTCTATACCTGAAATCCCCCAAAATCCAGAATATTTGTCTATATTGGTTTTAAGAGCCATAATCTTGTCCTCATCAACACAGTTTATCTTAACTCCTCCAAAAGCATTTTCACATGAAAATTCAGGAGAATTTGCAAGCTTTGAAACCAAAAGCAAAGCGTTTTTTTCTTCAACAAGCTCTGCTGAACTCCGTAACTCAGAAAAAGAAATTCTTAAAAAAAACATTCCTGCAAGAACAAAAAACAAAGTAACAGCTATTAGCATAAAAGCCATTTGCTGAATTTTCATCTGTGCTTTATTATTTCTTACCATAATTTACAACTCTCCAAATCATTTTGCCTGTCAAGATCGTCTGCAACCGCAGCAATATTCATAAGGTCTTCTGAACTTCTAATTCTGTCAATCTCTGTTTTTAAGAAAAAAATATCAACATTCGAAGAACACCCCTGCATTGAAATAATAGCATTTTTATCACTGTAAATAGCCAAGAGCCCATTTACTCTTTGCATAAGTCTCTTAACCTGGCATTCATAAACTCCAAAATCTGAAAAAATAGCAGCATACATTAAAGCATCTGTTTCATAATAAACTACTTCAGCATTTTTTTCAACAGATTTCATATTTTCATTAACATAAACATTGCATTCAACTTCTTCTCCAAAAACATCAAAGCACACATTAATACTGTCTGAAGGGCAATTTTCCAAATAAAGATTTTCTTGCCCTAAATCAAAAATCTCACTTTCAATTCTTTCTGGGGCATTTACAAAACAATAGGAATTTTCAGAAGAAGTTAGATAAATCAAATCAGCTACTTTGAATGGAAATTTAAGAGGCTTTGAAAAAATAAGAAAATTTTTCCCTTCAACATTAGCATCTGAAAAAATATACTTGTTTGGAAATCCAACATCAACATCTGTTTCACTCCATTTACCAAAATTTTTTTGAGAAATTTTAATAATCTGCTTCCCAAAACTTCCTGCAATAGTGCATCGATTGTGAATCTGGGTTTCTACAGGCATTGTTAAAACACTTGTTCTGCCTGATTCAAAGCCTGTTTCAAGGGGATTAAGTAAAACACCGATTTCAGCTCCTGTTCTTGCGCTTACAAAATCACCCCCTGTTTTCATAATTTTTGTAACTCCGTAGATTGCAAGAAAAAGAATAAATGCTCCGACAATAATAGCGAAAAGCCATGCAAATGATATCTGAAAAGCTTTTTTGTTTTTCATTTTTATTTCTTCACAATAACCAATGCGTCATTAAAGTTTTTTGCAAGAGTTAATTTCAATTTTCCTTTAACACTTTCAATGCAGAACGGATTTTCATCTTTTGTCATTTCTACTAAATCTATATTTTTTATCTGAGCCGATTCAACTTCACTAGAGCCAACAGGATAAAGAACAAGATTTTCAGCTCCATAATAAGCTTTTTTCAATTCGCTATAGATTCCTGCATTTCTTCCAATCGCTGAAGTTGAAAAATCAACAAAGCAAACAGAGACTATTTTAGAAGGCAAAGAATAAGTTTTTTCTTGCGAACTTTCTGCAGCTTTCCACACCCTGTCTACATCTGACTTTAAGTCATCTAAAAATTTTCCTTTTGTTGAAGAATCCTGAAACTTAAGAAATGCTTTTATTGCATAAAAAGCAAAAACTAAAAAAATAACTATTAAAATTATTGAAAAAATCATTCCAAAAGACAAGTTCATTTGTCCCTTGCCCCTCTTTTTCATCTTAGATGGAAAACGAGCGAACCCGTGAGCCTCTTTTTAATTTTCATTTTTATACCTCTTTTTTATTTCTTTTATGAGATTCTCACTTTTTTTTATTGCATTCCCACATATCTCAAAATCCATCTTTTTTCCATAATAAGTGAGTGCGTTTCTTTTATATCTTAGATCATCAAACATTCTAAATAAATCTTCTCTTTCCAAAACATCTCTTAAATAATAACCAAGACAGATATGGTTTAAAACCTTGTAGCCTTTTTTAATGACTAGTGCCTGCAAGAACTCTAAAAGAGAGGTGTAATAATCTTCAAAAACAAAATTACAGTTTTTTTTATTTATCTTTTTTATGAGTTTTATTCTTTCTTCTGCTGTTTCTATTAATGATTCTGCTCTTGCATTATCTATAGAACTCTTTACAGCAGAACTATTTTCTATACAATCTCTCCAAGATGCCTCCCTCATTTAAACACCCCCATATAACCATTTAACACAATGCCATTTAAAATGTTATTTGCTAAATGAGGATTTTTAACCTCGCGAATATCTTTATGGACAAAAACAGATAATTTTCTCTTTAATATCTTCTCAAATTTATCCATATTAACAATTTTTTTTGTTGATTCTATATACAAATCAATATCACTATTTTCAATATCCTCTCCTTTTGAGTATGAGCCAAAGACAATAATTGTTGGATTATGAAGTTCTCTTTTAAGATAATCAACTAACCCCAAATCATATAACTGTTTAATATTGAAAAGTTTCTTCTCCAGCACGAAAGTTTCACTGCTCCTGTCTGCAGTATAGAAAACAACATTTCCGGTCTTTACAATTTTCAATATTTCTTCTTTTTCTAATTCTTTGCAATATCTAATAACAGAAGGTAGGGGCAAACTCAAAACTTTTTCAATTTGCCTCACTCTCATTTGAGCACCAGGATTAATAAAAAAATATTCTTTAATTCTAAGCTTGATATCTTTTCTTCTCATATGATATATGTTAGTATCAATTGATATTTAAAGTTATCGTTTTTGTAGCCAGAAAATGGGCTGCTTTAATCTGTCACTCTCAAACCTCGATATAAAATATTAAATTTCAAAAGGTCTTACAATCATACTGCACTGATTTGGCATAGGCCGATTTCCAAATTCATCTTCACATTTTATGTAAAAGTTCTTGCTAGGATCCCATTTTGTCGTGTGCAAAATTCCAGTGCTTATCATTTTTACTCCTTGCTCAAATTCATACTCACAATTAACAGTATCATAGACACAAGTGCCTTCTTCATTTGTGATTATTTTCAAATTCTGAGAATCACGGAAAGCCCTAACAATTATTGGTGCATATGTATCTGTTTCAACTCTGAAACTAATCTCCTGAGTATCTGAATTTCCAGCTAAATCAATACATCTAATTGAATATTCGTAATTTCCAGGGCCCAGCCATAAATCTGTGGAGTGTTTATGTGAATTTGTTTTTGAGAATAAAACATATCCTGCTGAACCAACTGAACTAGTGTAATAGCAAGCAGATTCTCCCCTATTATATCCTGCAGATGTTTCTGCTTCTAGTGTAACTTTTATTATGTTTGTTGAATCTTTTATTGTTTCATCATCAGGTCCAACAGAAGAGATAATTAATGGCTGTGTTCCAACCAAAGTTAGAGTCTTTGATTGAACATTCACATTTCCAAAAGTATCATTACATCTAAAGTAGAATTTATTTTGCGCACTGTTTTCAAGCCCTGTTAATTTTCCAAGACATGTATAAACCAACTGAGCATTGAAATTAATTAATCTACTTGCGCAAGTTAGACTATTCTCCATATCTGCATAATTTTTGTCTTGCCAATCCCATCTACACTTGGCTGGCTCATTTACATAAGCTTGCACATTAACCTCTCTTGGCTCGTTTTCTCCAAAGTATGCAATTGGTGCCTTATCAACCCAATTAAATCCTCTTATTGAAGGGGGTGTTGTGTCAGGCCCGTCATCAACGCAGAATTTAAATATAAATTCCTCTCGATTTGATTTTCCATTTGTAGCAGCCTCACATCGAACATAAAATTCAAATTCTCCACCATTAGTAAGATTAAGCCCTTCATTCTCTAGATGCACAACTCCAGGGAAGCTCATCTGCTGAGTATGTTGTTTGACATACAGATTACTCCCACCGAAATCATACCTCATATCAGAGAAATTACCTGTTCTTTGATAATCAATTTTACAATATCCATCTTTATCAAGTTCTATTCCAAATGTAAATGGCTGGAATGCAGGAAGACACTCATCATTTTTGTATAATATTTCAACTCCTGTTCCTTCTACAGGAGGTAATGGCTCATATCTATAATCAAGTGTTAAAGCCTTTTCCCACGGAGTTATTGTTGGAGGATTAACATCTCTTGGATCTTTCCAAACACATCTTGGCTCATCTGTGTCTTTATTTATTAATTCACATCCTGTTCCAAGACTTCTACATTGATATTCTGTGCAAGGGAATTTTTGATTGTTGCATCTCTCGCAATTAGCTCCTCCTGTTACAGCTTGCCAAGGCTTACATGTGAATGTGATATCCCTGTCTGTTTCTCTTTTAAGCCATGATGAAAAAAGAGCACCTAATACTGCTAAACCACCAACAATCCAACCAGCAGGACCTCCGAAAACAGAATATACGGCATAACCAGCAAGAGCTCCTATACCTCCCCCAATCCCAATTCTTAATGCAGCTTCTGCTGCTCTGGCAGGGTCTCCTGTTTTTATCAATGTTGCAATAAATGTGTATACGGCTATAACAACTACAACAATAGCTGCAACATAAAGTCCAGAAAGTGCTGCTTTAGGATTAGTGAATCTAGTCCAGATTTTTGAAAAAAGTCCTCCTGTTCCTCCTGTTGGTATAGTTGGTGCAGTCGCCCCTGTTGCAGTTTTTACACTTGGCGCATTCTTAAGCACCCAATCTGCAAAAATTTTATCTGCTAAAGTTCTTACTGGTAACACGCTTGCAACAAGAACGGGGACTGGAACAGATGGCTTTGTAGATTCAGTAGTTGCCGCAGGAGGAGTCGTAGAGCTCCCATTAACAACAGCAATTACAGAAGGCAAACTATTTGAAACAAGATAAGAAAACGCAGCAACACTTACTAGTAATATAATTATTTCATAGATAGCTATTCCTTGTTTGCTCCTTTCAGCCCTTTTTCTTCTGGTTTTTTCTTCCATATTTTTTATTTAATTTTATTTCTTACTATCTGCGTTTGGCAATGTTGCCCAGTCAATTTTATCTCCTAAAAACAAATCTTTCCATTTATTGTATCCTTCTCCACCGAGATAATTTGCACTTATTCCACAATCACCTAAAGAAACACAAAGATTCTGCCAACTTGTTGCCCAGCTTGCATTTATTGTAGCATTTGCGTTTTTACTATCAAGAGTATTTCCAAAACACAAAGGAGTGCAAGCCTCATAGCATTTTGCAGTACTCCAATCTTCAATTTCTTTACAAGCTGCAACACATTCATCAGAAGCACCGGCTCTCCATGTTGTTATATAAGCAACTTCTTGAGTATACGGAACAAAGCACACAACACTCGCAAATTGACATATGCTTATAGGATTTCCTTCTGCAGTTCCACTTAATATTGTCTCTTCTGGATTCCAGAATTTAAATCCAGGCGTATATTTTGGAACACAAGCAGCAATTATGTTTTTTCCTGTTTCACTATCTCTCAAAAGTTTTTCTGTTCCATAAGCTGTTCTTAAAACATTTGCACCTGTAACAACCTTGCAATCTCCAATACTCTCACAATCTTTTGTGTTGTTTTGCTCAATACATTGCATCCATTGATTTACAATGCAACCAGCTGCTCCTGTGGTTGTATCTTGCAGGCAAAGTTTGTTTCTAAATGAATCACAAAGTTCATAATGAACTTCTCCATCATAGCAATATAATAAATATGAAAGCTGTCCTGGTTTTGCATTTTCAAAATTTGAAATTGGCTCAGAGCACCACTCTTCACCATGCTCTCTGTATTTTCCGCCTGTAAGAGGAAGTCTTGAAGAACAACCCAAATCTCTGCAAATATAATCTCCAAATCTTGGAGCAACAGGATCTACACTCCGAGTATATTTTTTGCAAGTGCTTCCTTGAAGATAATCACAATATCCATAAATTGGAGAACCAGCATTTCCTTGCCCATCACCTTCATTAACTTCAACTCCTTCAACACCAGGAACATAGCTCCAATATGCAATATCTTCTATTTTGTTTGCATCATATATATTAGCAATATTTCCGCAAGAATCAACAAAATAAACTTCGTTTCTTCCTTCAACACAGGTTGTTCTTTTTGTCCTTGCACAAATTGTTCCTAATTCTAGAGCTGTGCACAAAAATCCTTCGTGAAACTCTCCTGCAGAATTCAGACATTCTCCTCGCGTTATTGTTTTACAATCTCTTCCTTTATCTGTTTCAAACACACATGCACCTTTTGCTTCTGGTGACGCAAGAGCTAAACACATAAGTTCATCTTGAATATCAGCTCTAAATGTTGCTTTTACATTGTAATCTTTTCCTAAAGTATCACATCTAACTCTTTCAATTAATGCAGCTCCATCACCAAGAAGACAGCATCCGATTCGACATTGAGCAACTTCATCTTTAGGTAAACTATAAAAAAATCCCCCTTGTGTCGGATCACAAGCTGTTTGGGTGCTTGGAAGACACTCTCCTGTTAAAGTATTAACACATGTTCCAGATGAGCAGTAAGAAGTTGCTTCACAAGAAGTTCTGTCATACCTGTAATTTGTATTAACTTCATTAAGGGGAACATTTTGGCACCACGCGCCATATGTTGTTCTTTCAGCGCAATACAATGCTTGTTCTTGGCTTGCAATCAATCCTGCAAAATACACAACCATTAAAATCAAAAATCCGATTAATGCAATTTTTTTCATCTTAATATCCCGGAGGGAAAACTAAACTCCTTGATGCAAATTGGAATTTGTTTCCGATATTTTTATCTGTTAAAATATAAATTCTTGTTCCATCATCTCTTAAATTTTTTTCAACTTTCAAATCAGGATAATAAATCATGTATAATCTAGGGTCTGCTTCACCCACAGTTGCCTCCCATTCAACTATTGAATTAGCAATGCTGATTAATTCATAAAGATTATTGTTCAAAACAATATTAAACGAATCATATCTGTCTGTAGATGTTTTTGAGACAGTTAAAACATAATCAAGATTTATCACAGCTCTTTTTGGAAGCAATTCAACATTTGTTCTTCCTGCTGCCAAATTAACATTATAATTTTTATTTTCATAATTTTCTTTGAGAGCATTAAAGCAATTTACAACCTCTTCCCTTATTTCGTTTTCAACTTCAGACTCAACATGCTGTTTTAAAAGTGGTTTTTGCACAACGCAAGTCTTATAGTTTTCATTTATATAGCAAAGATAACCAATATTAATATCATTGTATGTGAAATAATGTTCTGGATTGACACTTCCTCCATGCAAAGAAACAGTTTCTATAGTGTCTCTAATTTTAGTGTCAAGACAATTTTGTATAAATGCTTGAGGATTTTTTTCATCAAAAGTAGTTCCTATTCCAAGACTAGGCATGATAAAATAGAAAAATAAAGCCAAACCCACAATCAAAATTGCAATAATAATAAAAATAGTTACCTGCCCTTGATTTTTACTTAAAGAATTATTTAAAAATCTCTTTATCAAAACCCCTTTTTTACTCCTTTTCATATTTTTTTTAAGATAATCTTATTTATAAATCTTAGGAAATCTATCGAATCTGCCATGCTTTTTTAAAAGATTTAATCTTCAGTTTCAACTCTAGGAGCAAGAAGGAAGGAAAGTTCAATTAATTCATTTTTTATATCCATTCTTAAAGGGTGGTCATCTGCAAATCTTAAAATAGTTTTTTCAGCAAGCTTAGCACCTTTTATGAATTTTTGCAAATATTCAAGGCTGTATCTTGATTTGCAATTTTCAGCATTTATTTTTGCCTCGTCTCCAGAGAATTCAGACATTGCAGAATTAAGACCTCTTGCTTCTATGAGAAATTTTCCATCTTTTATTATAAATGAGCACGCATCTGCAACAACAAGACAGTCTTCAATAGAATCAGAAAGGTCTCGCGAATTGATTTCAATAATCGAGCTGAATTCAAGATTTGGCATGTCTTTTTCTTCTCCTTCAATATCGATTAAACTAAGATTAAAATTTCTCTTGATTCTGTCATGAATTTGTAGATTAAGCATATTTTCTTTCTTTTCTATAATTAAAGAGCTTGCAGGACCGCTTCTTTTTAAAATTCTTTTGAAATTATCAAGATTAATGCCTAAAATTTCTTCTCCTGTTTCAAACATAGAAAAAGAACTTTTTGGAAGAACAAACCTTACCATAGAAATATTTGCAGGATCTATTGCTGTTATACTCAAACCAGAATCATTCACTTTTATTTTTACTTCTGTAACAAGCTCTGAAATAATTTCTACAACTTTAGACAAAAATCCTGGATTTTCAAGTTTTATTAACATTTTAGATTTTTTAAAAGCACAAAATTCATATTTTAAAACACCCTCTTAGACTTTTAAACATTATTATTATATAGTATAGGGTCTAAGCGTAATTATATAAATCTTTTATCATACAAATTTAGATAAATAAGAGACGAGATTTGATAAATATGAATAGCAATTCAGGACAATCAGAAGAAAAAAAACAAAATAGTTTGGAAGGAAGTACAGAAATCCAAGGAGAAAAAGAGCAGAGAATAAGGAAAATAACATTTCTTTATTATTCCAGAAAAGACGTGCAAAAAGCTATTTTTGAATTTTCAGCAGGGCGAGAGATTGTTCCGAGATATTTTGAGGGTTTTGGAAAAAGACCAGACTCTTTGCAATATCCAGGAGATGTTTTTGAATTAGTGAGAAAAGGAGCAACCTCTTTTCATTGCTCTGAAGAAATTTGGCAAGACCCATTAAAAATCTCAACAGAGTTAAACAAAAAACAACTTGATGATTTGAGGGTTGGCTGGGACCTTTTATTTGATATAGATAGTAAATATCTTGATTATAGTAAAATTCTTGCTGAAATTGTAATTAATATTCTGAAATTTTATGGAGTAAAAAACATCGGAATAAAATTTTCTGGAAACAAAGGATTTCATATACTTGTCCCCTGGAAATCTTTTCCTAAAGAAATCAACAACATAAAAACTTCAACAATGTTTCCAGAATGGCCGCGCATTATTATGGAATTTATAATAGCTGCTTCAAAAAAAGACCTGATCGATAGAATAACAAAACTCGAAAAACCAAGCAAATATGTAAAGAATTTTGAAGCTTCAAAAGAGGTAATGCCTGATTTAATTTTAGCGTCATCAAGGCACATGTTTAGAATGCCCTATTCTCTTCACGAGAAAACAGCACTCACAAGTGCTGTTTTAAAATTTGAAGAATTAAAAAATTTTCAGCCAAAAGATGCAGACCCCCTAAAAGTAAAAATAAGAAACTTTATGCCTGAAGCAGAAGAAGGAGAAGCAACAGAGCTTCTTAGAGAAGCACTTGACTGGCAAAAAAATCAGCATCCAGAAAAACAATGGAAAAACGAAAAAAAAGAATTTTCTGCAGAGCCTATAAAAATATTCGGTTCTCCAGACGAAATCTTTCCTCCAGCAATAAAGAAAATTTTGCAAGGAGTTAAAGATGGAAAAAAGAGGTCCTTATTTATTCTTATTAACTTTTGTAGATCAATCGGAATAGAAAACGAGGAGCTTGAGAAAATAATCTATGAATGGAATGAAAAAAATGAAACTCCCCTAAAAAAAGAATATATAAAATCTCAGCTTTTATGGAGCTATAAAAATAAGATTATTCTTCCCCCAAATTATGATAAGGATTATTATAAGGGCATTGGAATTTTTCCCACAGAGGAAGAAATCAAATTCAAAAATCCTGTAAATTACGCCAAAAAAAAGAGCAGACAGAATACTTTCAAAACCCAAAAAGAAAAAACCCGTTTTCGAAAGAAAAAAATTGATGAAGATTCTCTTTAATAATATTTAAAAATAAGGATTGGCTGTAAATATCATGAAAAAAAGAGGGAGATGGGGGATATTTTTTATTTTCTTAATTTTATTTGGCTCTTTTCTCCAGGCGCAGACTAATGCAACAACAGAAGAGGAAAAAATAAATAAGGCATATTCCTGTTTATTGGATAAAGTAAAAGACAATTGTGCTACTATTAGCACAGAAGAAAGAATTTTTTCTCTTCTTGCACTTAATCGATGCAAAACAGATGTTATGGCAAATTCTTTTAGTGACGGAACCTGTTGGCCAGGACCTTCTGAGGAGAATTGCCAAATAAAAACAACAGCACAAGCAGTTCTTGCTTTAAATTCTGCAAGAGCAAATGTTGATAAAGCAAAAACCTGGCTTTTATCCAAAAGCACAAGTCCTCCACAAATTACGTGGTATCTTCAAATTGAAAGTTCAGAAGAAACAACTTGCACAATAACTTATGCGCAGCAATCTTTAACAATTAATATTGGAGAAGATAAGAGAATAACAAATGATGCAGGACCTTGTCTAAGTCTTGCATATGGAAATTATTGGTTAGAAATTTTGCACACCTCTTCTTACTGCCGCGATTTAGAATTCGACATATCCTGTGATCAAAATTTCTTAACAAATCTTTTATTTAAAAAATTAGATTCTTCAACAATTTATGTTTCAGAAGAATCATCCTCTGCTTCAGCAGGAGGAGGAACAACAGAAAAAATAGAATCTTCTTGTTTTTCAGAAAATAATATCTGCAATTATGAAGGAAGTCTTTGGGCAGCACTTGTTCTTTCTTCTCTCGGAGAAGACGTCTCTTCTTATCTTCCTTATTTGATAACAATGGCAGAAGATAATACAAGATATTTCCCAGATGTATTCTTATATGCTTTGACATTGTTGCCAGACTATCGTATTTCTGTACTTTCAAAACAGAAATCAAGCAAGTGGTGGTTAGAATCAGGAGATAAATATTATGACACAGCCTTGGCTCTTTATCCTTTTAGAAATGATGTTTTAATAGAAAAAAGCAATGCAAAGGAATGGCTTTTAGATATTCAGGGTTCAGATGGATGCTGGGAAAATAATATAAGAAATACTGCTTTTATTTTACATTCTATCTGGCCAAGAAGTTTTACAGGAGATTCTGGCGGAACAGAAGTCAATGATTGTGAAAATTTTGGATATTACTGTGTAACTACAAGAACTTGTGAAGGAGCAATTCGTTCTGAATACTTTTGTGAGGGAATAAATTCAGAGTGTTGCAGTATTCCGCCAGCACAAAAAACATGCACAGACTTAGAAGGAATAGTATGCAATAAAAATGAATATTGTAAGCAAGGAACCCCGGCTAGTGCATCTGGTTTAACGAGCGGACAGACTTGTTGTGTGGGTTCAAATCCTGCTTGTGAATTAATTTCCTCTAAAGATCCTACCTGTGTTCTGGCAGGAGGAATTTGCAGAGTTTCTGGTTGTGAAGATAATGAAGAAATAACAACAGCATATGATTGTGAATACGCTCAAGATTATTGCTGCACTCTGAAAACAACTAAGAAAGGAGCAAGCACTCTTTGGATATGGATTTTGGTAATTTTAATTATACTTGTTGTTTTAGGAATAGCCTTTAAAGATAAATTAAGAGACCTTTTACTTAAGATAAAATCAAAATTCAGAAAATCTAAAGGCGGACCAGGACCTATTCCTCCTGGATTTAGAAGACCCCCACCACCACATTACCCATTTTTAAGAAGACCGCATCCAATGGCAAGACCTTCTTCATTTGAAAGAAAGATACTTCCTCCTCGCCCACCAGAACAGCCGAGAAGACCGATTGCAAGACCTTCTTCAAAAACAGGTGCGCAAAAAGAACTTGATGAGGTTTTGAAAAAGCTAAAGGAAATGGGCAAATAATTTCTTAAAATTAATTCCTTAAGAAACAGAGATTTAAAATAAATAAAATTTATTAACCTGTTTTTTCTTAATTAATTATGATTAAAAGATTTATCGGATTTTTTTTAATATTAGTTCTAATTGCCTCTCCAGCACTTCTTGCAGTTGAAATAGAGATGAATCCTGAATTTGATTCAGGCGAAACTCTTATCGCATTAGCTTCAGGAAATTTTTTAGATAAAATAACACGAGAAAATATCTTTTTTTATCAAGATCATGTAAGAATACCTCTTTTTTACGACGTGAAAGAGATAGATGGAGATTTTTACATTTATGCCTTGCTTACAAATAAGGGAGCCGGAAATTACTCCTTGATTATAAAAAATATAAGATACATGAATGGAACTGAAATAAGTGAAGAAGAAATTGTAAAAAACTTTCTAATTACAGAAGAGATAGCATATTTTTATGTTAACCCTGGTTGTTTAATTGCTTCAGATAATTTTTTCCTTGAAGTGCAAAACCTCCAGAGCACAAAAATAACTATTTCAATAAAAACATCAGAAATATTGGAATCAAACAGTTCTATAGAGCTTAAATCAGGTGAGCTTAAAAAAATAAATTTTGAATTAAATACAGAAGAAAGTGCTTTTGGCAAAATAGAATTAGCTTCAGAAGATACTTCTTATTCAGTACCTGTTTTTATTTATATCCAAGAAAAAATAGAAGAACCAGAAAAAGTAGAATTTAAATTTGAACCAGGAAGCGCAAATGTTTCATTAGCTACTGATTCAAATACCAAAAGAATAATTTATCTTAGAAATTTAGGAAAAGAGATAGAAAATCTTTCTATTTATGTTTCATCTTCTTTAGAGCCATATGTAGATGTTTCTCCTTCAATAATAAGCAGTTTTTCAGAAGAAGATACTGTAAAAATTGAAATATCTGTTGCTTCAAATACTGAAGAAGAAATTGTCGAAGGAAAAATATACGCAGAAGCAGGGGATTTTGAAACTTTTTTTACTCTAACGCTTTCTTTTGTAAAAGATTACATTCCTGAAGTAGAAGAAACTGAAGAAACTGAAGAAGAGACGATTCTAACTACTTGCTTAGGGCTGGAAGGCGTTGTTTGTCTTCAAGGCGAAAAATGCAGTGGAAATTCTTTACCCACTAAAGAAGGTGTTTGTTGTTTTGCAACCTGCGAAGCACCACCTAAAAGCAATACAGGCAAAATTATTGGATGGAGTCTTGTGGTTGTTTTAGTTTTATTTTTGTTCTGGTTCTTCAAAAAATACAAAAAAGTAAGACCAAAATTAGATTTACTTAAAATAGGAAAAGGAAAAAAATAATTTTCAATCCTTTTTTATTTTTTACCTTTTTTAGACTTGATATTTTTTGTTTTTGTTGGACTTGTTTTTTCAGAATCTTTTCCTTCTTTAGATTTTCCTTCAAGTTCTCTTAATTTTATTGCTAATTTTTGATTCTCAACCTGCATTACTCTTGCAATTTCATCATAAGAGTGAAGCCTCCTTAGCAATTCATTAAAAATTTCGTTGAAGCTGTTATTTTTTAGAGAAACATTTTCAGGAGAAATAATCTCCAGATGAGAGGGCATGTATTTAAACATTAAAAAAACAAGACGAGAAATTTCACTAACTTTAACCTCGATTTCTGCAAAGGTTGTATAGAAATCTTTTTGGTCTTTTATCAGCACAGGCTCTCTTATTTCTTCTGAGACAAGCTCAACATCTTTTTCTTTGCCCATTTCTTCTACTAATTTTTTAAGAGTTTCAAGAAGATGTTCTGGCGGTCTTCCTAGAATTTCAAGAATCATTACTGCGTTTATATTTGTTTCATTAAAACTCATTTTTATTTCCTTTTTTTCTTACCCAAAACAATATTGCGAGCAAGATAGAGAAAGCTATCAAGCCATAAAGCGGATAATTTCTCTTTAATTTTTCCGAGTTTTCCTCGCTTTTTATATTTTTTGGATTTAA
>CAZKUJ010000005.1:8542-17344 GCA_964555925.1 Candidatus Woesearchaeota archaeon | reverse complement strand
CGCTTTTTCCCTTTTTTTGCAATAAGAATTCTTGAAAATATTTTATTATCGAGAAGCCATTTGCATTTTTCTTTTTCTATTTTATCAAGCCATCCGTTTCCTTTTACTTCTATTCCAATAACATCATATCCTGTTTTTTTCCTTTTTATTCCTATGAAATCTGGAAATCCTGCTCCGAGCATCATGGGAATATTAATACCTCTGAATTTATTTTTTACTTTTACCAATTTTCCTTCTTCAACATTATTTGTCCACTTGTCAACAATCCAACCTTTTTCCTCCAAATCTTTTCTGACTTTTAATTCAAATCGTGCACCGGCAGCCCTGCTTTTTTTCCCCCTAATAGAATTCTTCTCTCTCTTTTCCATAAATCAAAAAAACAACCGACCTATAAAAACCTAACTTCTAAGTCTATTAAAAATCATTCCAATTGCGATTATTCCTAGAATTACAGGAATCCATGGAATTCCAATAGTGAGATATCCTAGCTCTCTCAAAAACCATGTTATGGCAAATACTAGAATAATCACTGCTAATGCTGGAAATTTATTTTTAGCCATTTTGATTATAAATCCCTCGCCTGAAGAGTTCTTCTTCCATTAGCTTTTGCTCTTTTAATTGCATCTATTAAAATCTCTTCAACTTTTCTTTCCAATGCTCTTTCGACTTCATCTGCAACACTTGAAATTGAATTTTCTTTATCTAACTCTTTCACTGTTTTTCTTATGTTGCTTTTTATTATCAATGCCATATTTTTTATAAACAAGGATTATTTAAATTTCTTACTAATTTAACCCAGCATCTTCTTTTATCTTTTTAATTCCTTCTATAGCTATTTCAAAAAATTCCTCAAGACTTAAGCCAAGTTTTTCACATTCGCGAATTATTTCTCTGTCAACTTTTGCAGCAAAAGTCTTGTCTTTAAATTTCTTTTTTAAACCTTTTGCTTCCATATCACTGATTTTATTTCCTCTCATTAAAGCATAAGCATGAATCAAACCAGTAATTGTTTCAGATGCAGCTAGGGCGTGCTCAACTTTTTCTGTTCTTATTTTATCTTTCAGAGAAGGCAGCTCTTCAAAACCATATCCGTGACTTAAAACAGTTTGAATAAATTTCTCATCAAAACCCGCTTCTTTCAATATTTCTGGAGCTTTTGTTAAATGTGTTGTGACATTATCTTTTGTAATCCCCCAATCCACATCATGAACCAATCCAAGCATAGCCCAATAGTTTCCATCTTCATTAATTTTCTTAGCTAGTTCTTTCATAACAGCCTCGCTTTCTAAATAATGAATTAAATCTTGTCCAGAAGAATTATATTTTTTTACAAGTTCAAGTGCTTGGTCGCGCGTTATAGGAAGATTTGCCATTTTATTTTTCAGGCTTCATGAATGGAAATAATATAACATCCCGAATTGAAGAAGAACTTGTTAAGAGCATTGTAAGTCGATCAATTCCTATACCTAAGCCAGAAGTAGGAGGCATCCCATATTTTAAAGCATCGATAAAATCTTTATCCATTGGCTGGGCTTCTAAATCTCCTTTTTCAAATTTTTCTTTTGCAAATTTCCAGTAATTTTCAAGGGCTATTGGATCATTTTGTTCTGAATAAGAAAGACCGAGTTCCAGGCCATTTATAATAATCTCAAAAGAATCTACAATATTCTGATTCTTTTCATTGATTTTTGCAAGTCCAGCAGCCTCGAGAGGATAATCATAAACTAGAGTTGGCTGAATTAATTTTGGCTGAACTTTCTCTTCAAAAATACAGATTATTATTCCTCCCAATGTATCACGTCCTTTAATATCTACATTTAATTTTTCAGCAATTTTTTTCGCTTCATTTATATTATTAATTTTAGAAAAATCACTTCCTGTTTCTTTTTTTAAAGCATCAAAGAATTTTACTCTTTTCCACGGAACTTTAAAATCAATCTCATTTTCGGAAATTTTTATCTTTGTCTTCCCATGGATTTTTTTCACAACAAAACTAATCATGTCTTCTGCAAATTTCATATTATCTTTATAATCTGCATAAGCCCACATAGTCTCTACCTGGGTAAACTCTGGATTATGGGTCCTGTCTATGCCCTCATTTCTAAAATCGGGCGAGAATTCAAATATCTTTTCATAACCCCCGGAAATTAATCTTTTCAAATATAATTCATTTGAAATCCTCAAATAAACTTTCATTTTTAAGGCATTAAGCTGAGATTCAAAAGGCCTTGCACTGGCTCCACCATAAACAGGTTGTAAAATCGGAGTTTCTACTTCTATAAACTTTCGAGATTTCATAAATTCTCTGATTTCATCAAAAATTTTCCTTCTTTTCTCAAAAACCCCTTTGACTTCTGGATTCATAATCAAATCAAGATATCTTTTTCTGTACCTCTCTTCTTTGTCTTGAAGTCCGTGCCATTTAGATGGAAGAGGAAGAATAGATTTGGTTAAAAGAGTGATTTTTTTTACAAGTAAAGAATGCTGGCCTGTTTTTGTTTTAAAGACCCTTCCTTCAATTCCAACTATGTCTCCAATATCAATATATTTCTCGAAGAATTCAAAATCTTTTTTATCGATTTTTTCATTCTGAAAAACAAGCTGAATTTTTCCAGAATAATCTAATAATTCAGCAAAAATTATTTTTCCAATTTCTCTTTTTTTCATAATTCTTCCGGCTGTTTTTATATTTGTGCCAATCTTCGATTTCAAAGCTTTTCCAATAGAATCTTTTTTATCAAATTTTGCAGGATAAGGATTTATCTTTTTGCTTCTAAGCTCTTCTAATTTTCGGATTCTTTCTTTGATTATTTCTTCTTCTCTTCCCATTTTAATTTACTTCATCGAGGATTATTTTATTTTTAAATCCCCCTTTTTCTTCCTGTTTTTTCTTCCTAATTAATTCTAACTTATCTTTATTAATCCCTTTAAATTCACAGATAGCATAAAGAACCTCGAATATATCTGATAATTCTTGCCTGTTATCTTCTTCTAAAAATTCATCCACTTCTTCTTTCAATTTATTCTTCAGCTTTTCCCAATACTCTCCATCATCCGCAATATGTGTAACCGAGATTTTTCCCCTATGATTAATAATCTCGGGAATTTTATCTCTGACTAACTTATTATATTTCATCTTAGATATGAAGTATTTTGAAACTTTTAAATTCTTGGAATCTCTCTGGCTTAATTTCAACCTTTTTTATTTGAGAATGCTTTGGACCTTTTTGTGCAATCTCCACCATTTTATTTACATCGTTTAACTCACCCTCAATAAAAATTTCAATTCTTCCATCTTCAAGATTTCTTACAAATCCCTTGATGTTATATCTCTCTGCGTTTTCTTTAACAAATGACCTATAGAATATACCCTGCACTATTCCGCTGATATAAAGCCTTACTGATTTTTTCATAATATATTATCTGATTAGGACTTTATATTTTTAATTGAGACTCTTTTTATCTCCAATTTTTTCTAATCGGAGAAATTATTTTTTCTAAATATTCTGTAACCGCGTTTTTCAAATCTAATGGATGCAAGTTACCAGAAACATATGCTTTTTCTAAATCGGCACAATTCAAAAACTCCAAATTTCCTCCAAATTTTTCTGGTCTGGAGATTTTAAATTTATTAATTTCGGGGAAAATTATTAATCTTGCTATTTGCAAAATAGGATTATCCTCAATTATTTTTTCAGGACAATAAGCATTTTGGATTGTTTTAGCTATTATCTTAGGAGAATCCAAGACAGAAATTCCTGTTCCAGGAATTGACCTAGACATTTTTTGCCCTGGGCCTTTTAATGAAGTAATTAAGGGGGTATGAACGGCAACAAAATTATATTTCAAAACCTCTTTCATATCCTTGCCAATCATATGCACCTTTCTTTGTTCTAATCCCCCCTCAGCAACATCTACCTTCAAATGCTTAATATCAGCAACTTGCATTAGAGGATATATCAATTGGGAAATTGTCGCATTTTGTATGTCTCTAGCAATTTCTTGCATACTTCTCAAACCCCGATTAATAGTTGATTTTTGTGCAAGCTTCATTATGTCTAATTGATAATCTTTATTAAATTGAAAACTGCTTCCCAAAACAATTTCTGCTTTTAATCCAATTGCTTTAATTGTTTTTTTCCAGTTTTCAACCTCTTTTTTAATTTCTTCTTCTGTTCCTTTTCTATTTAAAAAAGAATGAACATCTGCAAGCAAAATTTTAACTTTAAATCCTGCTTTCTCAAAATCTTTAAGTTTAATTATCGTAACAAAATGTCCTAAGTGCATTGGTCCAGAGAGTTCGTATCCGCAATATACAACAGGATTCTTCTTTTTTGTCAAAATCTCTTTTAGTTCCCCTTCTCCAAGAATCTCTTCTGTATTTCTTTTTATAAGCTCAAATTTCTCTTGGACATTCATATTAACTAATGAAGGAGATGTTTATTTATAACTTTTGCTGATGTTCTCAAATTACAATCTTAGATTAAGTTCAAAGAAAGTCTAAAATTTTAAGAAGATTTAAAATCCTCTTAAATCAAGCTCATTATTTAGTATAGTAATCACCTGGCTTGAAAAGTAAACTCTCGGACCGACAGAAACACTTTGTGAAATTTTTTTAACTCTTTTTAGTTCTTTTTTTGGAAGTCCTAAATGGTCTCCTAGAACAAAAACACTTTTATCAGAAATTTTAGCATTTCTTAAAGATTTTCCCCCCTTATCCAGCAGAACAATTTCTTTACCTTCTTTCACTAACTCCCCAATAACATTTAAGAAACTTTTTTTCTCTATAAAACATCCTGGAAAAACCTCTGTTTTTTCGCCTTTTTTATATTTGTAAAGAATTTTTTTTATTAGATTTGCAACATCTTTTTTACTGAGGCTAGTCTCTGGTTTCACTCTGATTTCTATGTGTTTTGGAGGATCTGGAGCACCATAAAACACCAGATGTAGCGAAACATCATCTCTTAATTTATGTGAAAGAAAGAAAGCATTTATGATAACATGCATCACAATATCCATTCTTCCGAATTTCATTAAATCATTAATATCAAAATTTCCAGAAGTTCTTGCAGTTGATGAAAAATACACAAATTGCCTCATAATGATTTAATGACAAATTACTTATTAAATTTTTCTTACCAGTTAAGTTTAAATTTCTACTAGACTTAAGAATATTATGAAATTTCTAGTTTTTCCTGAAATTCGTCAAACACATGATTATGATTGCGGGGCCAAAGCAATAGAATCTGTTCTTGCTTATTATGGTTTTGATATAAGCGAATCAGAAATAATCAAAATTTCTGGGACAAAAAAAACAGGAACATCCCCTAGAGGAATAATAAAAACTTTTAAAAAATTCGGGTTAAAATGCAGAGAAGACCAGTTGACAATTAATCAGATAAAAAAATACATTAATAAGAAAATTCCAGTGATTTTGCTTCTTCAGGCATGGGCAAATAGAAAAGATATAAATTGGGAGAGAGATTGGGCTGATGGGCATTATGTCGTTGTAATAGGGTATGACAGAAAAAAGCTTTATTTTGAAGACCCTGCATCAGTACTGAGAACCTATCTGACATACAGAGAATTAGAAAAAAGATGGCATGATAAAGACAACAAGGGCAGAAAATATATTCATTATGGAATTGCTGTATATGGAAAAAAGAATGTCTTCAGTTTTAAGAAAAAGATACACATGAATTAACATCTCTGATCAAGAGGCTGAAGGGCATCTCAGCCCAGATTATTTCTACCTTAATTTTTTGATTCGGCATTTTTAGCAAAATTTATAACTCTATTAATACCTATTTTTGTAGATAATAGATGAAAAAACCCTATATAAAGAAACTCGGAATTTTTTCCGGATTTAATGTCTGGATAGTAGACGGAAAATACATAAGGAAAAATCTTGATGAGGAATTTAGCAACTTTGGTCAGCCTCTTGATTTTAAAATTATCCCGAAAAACGAGTTATGGATAGATAAGGAGCACGACGGAAATGAAAGCAGATTTTTTATAAATCATATGCTGACTGAGCACAGACTAATGGTAGAGGGAAAGAGTTTTGACCAGGCACTTAAAATAGCAGATAGAATAGAGAGAAAGGAGAGGGCAAAATCAAAAATAATTAAGAGGGCCCTCAGGAAAATCAGACACAAAAAAGAGATTCTCAATAAAATACACAAAAAACTTATTAAAAAATACAGTAAGAGAATTAAGGTCTGGATTGTCAGAGGCGAGCTTGTAAGAGATTTATTTTTCGTAGAGTTCACAGAAGGAGGCCACGACCAGGTTTACCATTTTGTTCCTAAGGGGGAAATCTGGATTGATGATGATGTAAGCCAGAAAGAAAGAAAGTTTGTTCTCTTGCATGAACTACATGAGAGAAACTTAATGGCTAAAGGATGGGTTTATGATACTGGAAAAAGGGCAGCTCACTGGTCTGCTGCTAGAATAGAGCATTTCTGCAGAAGATATCCGCAATTTCTTGATATGAAAATTGAGGAAGAGTTGAATAAGGTTAAATAGAAAGATATCCCTTCCTTTTTTCCTCTGGAAACTTTTCTATGGAATATCTAAGCATTGTTCTTGGCATTTTTTGATATTCTTTTTCAAAAATCTTTCGAGTTCTCTGACATCCATTTTTCCGATTTCCCTGAGCATCAATTCTTCCAAATTTCATTAAATCATTAATATCAAAATTTCCAGAAGTTCTTGCAGTTGATGAAAAATACACAAATTGCCTTATGAATATTAAATAACAGATTGCTTCTTAAATTTTATCTCGCGCTCAATATTTAATCGCAAGACTGAAATACAAATTCCGGCCTTGCAAAGACCCCCCCTTCTTTTATAATTCTATAAATTCCAATAAATCTTTCTTCGTGAAAAGCGCAAAATTTTCCAATATTTTTTTCATCTCTTTTTCTTTCTAGATGTTCAGAATATATTGGACAGCCCTTTAAAATTTTATTCACAAATTCTTTTTTTATCTGGATAATTGGATAGAGTTCAGTGATAATTTCTCCGGGAATTAGAATTTTTTTTAGATTTGCGTCATTTCCATTTTTATACTCTTCAACTATTTTTTCAAATTCATAAAGATTTATAGACGGATACTTTTCATCCTTTTCATTAAAAATTCCCGCCCTAATTCTTCTAAGCTCTAGCATATGAGCCCCAATTCCTAAAGACTCCCCCAAATCATAAATTAATTTTCTTACATATGTCCCGCCCTGGCAAGCAACCCTAAATAAAATATTTTTCTCGCCTTTTTCAATTATTTCAAAATTCTTTATTTCTCTCTCGCGCAATTGTCTCTTGACCCTTGATTTTTTTGGCGGTAGTTGCATTATTTTTCCGGTAAAGTTCTCTTTTATTTTCTTTTTAATCTCTTTTAAAGGAAGAACTCTGTGAATTTTCATTATTCCAACATATTCCTTATCTTCTCCTAGAAAAAAACCTGTAAGTTTGCACCCCCGATTTATTGCTATTGGAAGAACTCCTGTGACCTTAGGGTCGAGTGTTCCAAAATGACTTGTTTTTCTTGCATTAAGCTTTTTTCGAATAAAATCAGAAATTTCAAAACTTGTCGGTCCAGAAGGCTTATTAATATTTACAATGCCGAATTCAAGAAGCTCTTGAACACTTTTGTTTTGTTTTATTTTTTCGATGTCCATAATTAATAAAAAGGGTACGAGTATAAAAATCTAAAGTTTTGTAATAATGGCGTAATATGATAAAAACATTTAAAACAACTTTTAGAAATAAAGAAACTAGGAAAACCCAAAATTTTGCCAAAAACAACCCATCTCAAAATTGAGGAAAAGTTTAAAAACTCAACTAAAGAGGTTAATCTTAATCTTAGAGAAATATACCTATACTTATGGTATGCTGAGGCGGGAAAAGTTTTGAAATAACGATTTCTCTTGTCTTTTTTTCAAGTAGTTAGAAAAATTTATAAGCAACTTTGAAAAATTTCTCCTTAAGATTTGAATTTCCATATAAAATTAAAACTAAAAATGAAGAAAAAAAAGATTTTAAAATTGACATTGGCGTCATTGATAACCCTGAGCACGTTTTCTCCATTTTGCGCTAGTTCAAAAAATTCTATAAATTTAGAAAAAATAGCTTTTGAATCTATAAACAAAACAGAAGAAACTGTTCAAATACCTCAGACAGATAAAATCAATCTCCCGAATTTAACCAAGGGAATTTATGATTCAAAAGAGCTGTATTCTCTTATTGATAAAGTATACAATGAATTTCCAACTCTGCCTGAATATCTTAACCAGGAATTTATAAGAGAAGCAGTAAGAATTGAATCTACTGATAATTCAAAAGCAATAAGTAAAAAAGGGGCCAGGGGTTTGATGCAACTTACTTACAGCGCATGGAATGAGGTTGAAAAAGAACTAGACTATTATCCAAATGTTTTTGACCCCCAGGCAAATCTTAGAGCTGGATTGAAATATCTGTTGTGGATTAATGATTATTGCGAATCAAGACATCCTGAATGGAGTAATTTAAGCAATGAAGATAAAAGAAGAACAATAATGGCTTCTTATAATGGGGGGGCTTCTCGATTGTCAAATCGGGGTTGGGAAATAGAAAGAATGTATGGAGAAACAAGAGATTACGTAACCAAGATTGAAAAAGGAATGCGCCAATAAGATTAATAAAATTATTTAAAGAATTATTTCTGCAAAGCCATTCTTCCGAATGGATTTTAGACGTTCGCAGAATGGTTATTTCTGCAAAGCCATTCTTCCGAATGGATTTTAGACGTTCGCAGAATGGTTA
>CAZKUJ010000005.1:0-8442 GCA_964555925.1 Candidatus Woesearchaeota archaeon | reverse complement strand
CTTCCGAATGGATTTTAGACGTTCGCAGAATGGTTATTTCTGCAAAGCCATTCTTTTTTGGTGCTTTGGTTGTTTTTGCAGTTTTGTCTGGTGCTTGGTTTTCTTAGCAGTTTCTTTGGCTTCCTTTTTACCTGTTTCTACAACAGCTGACTTTTTTTCTTCAGCTTCTTTTTTCTTCTCTTCTTCAGCTTCTCCTGGTTTTTTCACTTCTTCAGCTTCTTTTTTCTTTTTAGAAGTTTCACCTAATTTCTGCTCTTTTCTTTCTAATCTTAATTTTTTGAATTTAAGCTTTTCAGGCAATTCAGAAAGTTCTACTCTTACTATTTCTCCCTCTTTAAATGCCCTAACTTTTACTTTAACCGGGGGTTTTCTTATTCCTCTAGCCCAAACAAATTCATTGAGATATTTGTCAATCCTTATTTTATTCAAATCCCTGTCTCTAACTTTCATGTGCCTCACTAAAAATTCCTTTATTGTTCTAATTGCCTTATTTGCTTTTTTATACCTTGGAACTTTTTTGCAATTTTTTCTTAGTGGAATTATGTATTCTCTTTCTTCAATTTTTTGAATTTCTTTATTCATTTTAACTTGTTAAGTGAATTATACAAAATTTTTAATTTTAGTTTTTCAGCCATTTTATTTTTTAGATTATCATCCGAAATGAGATTTTCTCTGCTTTCTTGGTTTAATGTGAAGTTTTGTTCTTTTCCAAGACCTTCTGTGTCTTGTTAAAGCAGAAGGATGAATTCTTTTTCCAGGACCATATTTTTTCAGAACAGCCCATATTGGTGCCCATTTAGTTTGTCTTGATTTTTTTCCTAGTTTTGCTTTTTTTTCTGGATTTTTTATGCCCATTTTATTTTATCTCCTCTAAAAACTTTTTTCCTTTTTCAGTTAATTGTCTTCCTGGTTTCTTCCCTCTTACTCCTTTAATGCCCTTGACTATTTCTGTAAAACCAGCTTTATCAGATTGCTGAAGAATTCTTCTTATAATTTTCCCACCTGATTTCCTAAATTCTTCTGGTGCTGCTCCTCTATTTTTCTTGCTCCCATATTTTGTTCTAAGTCTGCTAACTCCCAAAATACCCCTTTTGTAAACTTGTCTTAAAATGCTTGCAGCCCGCTTGTGCCAAAAATCGAGATCATCAATCGGTCTACTTTTTCCTGCACCAGATTTTACAAATTTTACCCATTCTGGAACTTCAAATTCAGGAATTTTTTTTAAAGCATCTGCTAATTTCAAATTGTATTCCTGTGAATTAAGCTCATATATTGGATTTTTTTCAATAGTTTTTTCCATTTCAAATTTTTTGGGCACACCTTACGGCGTTAGAACAGCACTAAAGAGCTGTCGACCAAAAAGAGGGAGTAAAAAGGGTTTATAAAAATTTGTATATTATCTCTTTGCTTTTTTCCACTTCTTTAGAAATATTGTAAAGCCTATTATTTTTGAAGTATAGTTTTTTCCAAGTTTTTCAAGGATTTTTTCAGAATAATCTTTAACATTCTCTTTGTTGTGCCCTGCACTTTTTAGAACATTAATTCGAACATTATTATGTTTTTTAAAGTGGGTTTTCAGAGTTTCTATAAAATTCTCAGTTATTCCTTTTTTTCCAAGTTGTATCTCACTTCGTGCCATTTTTATTTAGAAATTCTCCAAATTTTAAAATATCCTCTTTTTTTACTGTAATCGTTTTTGATTTTTTGACATTCCATGTTCCTATTTTTAGATCTTTATTCTTTGATATATCTTTTCCTGTAAAAACACTTACTTTTATATCTTTCTTGTTATTTCTCCAATCTTGGCTAAACTTGGCAATGATTACTCCGCTCGCATAAATTTCTTCTTTTATTGGTTTTAGTTTGTCAATAACTCCAAAAGGACTGCCAGGAGAAACAGTATGGAGAATGATATTAGGTTTTCCTTTAAATTTTCTCATCAAATCATCATTGCTTTTTGCATTCCTTCCAAGTATAAGCAGGGCCCCATCTTTAAGAGTTATTTCACGAAATTTCATTTTAAATAATATTGAAGCCAAATTCATAGTTATTTTTAGCTTCAATTTTAATATGTTTTATTCTCTTATTCATGTGTAACAAAAGAATTCACAATTCTTAAAGATTTTTTTTGATTTGGCCAGGTAATTTTTCTAAGTGCTTCCTTAAAACTAACCCATTCATAATTTGAATGCTCAAGATTATCTAATATAACTTTTTCTTTTTTTACTTCTGCAGAATAAAGTTTGAAAAATTGTCCTTGGAATTTGGGACGATCTGGATAAATTTTATCATATTTGTATTTTCCAGCAAAATCAAATTTTTTTATTTTTAGGGGGGTTAGTCCTGTTTCTTCTTTAATTTCTCTTTTTACAGCTTGCTGATTTCTCTCTAAAAATTTTACAGCTCCTTTTGGAAATTCCCATCCTTTCCAATGAAGTTTTCTTTTCAAAATTAAATATTCTATTCCTTTTTTTGTTTTTGCATAAGCCACAATAAAAACAGCTTTTCTGTATCTCATTTTATTTATTTGTAGAAAAGATCTTTGTTACAATTAAAATTCCAATAACTGAAATACTTGTTATTATAATTGCACTTATTAAATTGCCCTTTAATGGGCTTAATTCTTCAATTTTCTTTACATATTCTACTATCACATCTCTCCACGATAATGCAATCAAAAAGCTAAATGCAGCAACAATAGCTATGCTGGCTGATTTTTTCAGCTCTAATTTAAATTTTTTTGCAGATTCTTTTATTTTTTCTTTTACCATTAGTTTATCTGTTTTTTATATTTATATTTTTATTTTGGTCTTAATCTTCCCCATTTTTGAAGGGCCTCTTTTAATTCTGGATGTGTTTTTGAATATTCTTCAAGCGAAATATCTTTTTTCACTGCTTCTATTGCCTGCATTGAAGCTCTTGCTCCTGCTTCTGTACCTCGAGGATGTCCATGAATTCCTCCTGAAATGAGAAGAATCAAATCTTTTCCGAAAATTTCCAATTCATCTGGAATCAATCCAGGATGTATACCTCCAGAAGCAACAGGAAAAGCAGGTTTTATAGAATGCCATTCCTGCTCGAGAAGATATGGAAATTCTTCTTTTACTTTTTTTTCTCGAAGTGTTCTTGCTACACTTTGAACCTCAATTTTTTTTCCAACTAATTTTCCAACAGCTGTTCCCGAATGAATTTGATCCACACCAATAGTCCTCATTATCTTTGCAAGGAATTGCATTGTTATTCCGTGCTTTTCATTTCTATCAAAAGAAGCATGCATAGCCCTATGTGCATGAATACCCATTTTGTAATCTCCCAAAACTTCTCTAAGTGTTTGAACAGCAGCTGTTCCTGCAACAACAACATCAATCATTGCATATTTCCAGTCTTTTTCATGAAGATATTTTGCTCTTTTCATCATTTCCTTTGTTTCTGAAGTAATATTGATTAAACCATCTTTTATCTCTCCTGTTTCTTTCTCGATTTTATCCCTCATTTTTGTCATTAAATCAACTCTTTTGTAAAAATTATTAAAGCTAGTAGATGTTAGATTCTCATCATCTTTAACCAGATCAAATCCCCCCCTCCAGGTTTTATATGCAATTTTAGAGTGTTCTTCTGCGCTAAATCCCATCTTAGGTTTTAAAACAGCTCCGGTTAAAGGTCTATCATAAATCTTAAAATATTTCCTTATGCCGTTAATTCCTAAATTTGGACCTTTGAAATGTTTTAGATATTCTTTAGGAAGAGAAACATCAATCAATCTTAAATTATTAATAGCTTTCATTCCAAAAATATTTCCCGCAATTCCACTTAAAAGTTGAGAAGCGTTTCCCGGCTCCCATAGGTCAAAGGGATAAGCAATTTTAACAAAATTTCCTTTGACATCATAAGCAGTTGCCATAAGATTTCTCATTCTTGGAGGAAGTTTAAAGAGGGTTGTCCAGGTTCCTGTTGAAGATTCAGAAGCTATTCTTCCAATAGCATCATCTCTTGTAGCATCTTTTGCAGGTTCAAAATAAAACAGAACTTTCAAA
The DNA here is from genome assembly GCA_964555925.1 of Candidatus Woesearchaeota archaeon. GTDB lineage: Archaea > Nanobdellota > Nanobdellia > Pacearchaeales > GW2011-AR1 > ASMP01. Next base: position 4,408 of record CAZKUJ010000005.1, on the reverse strand, counting down.
TCTTTTTTTTTAGGTTTATATTTTAAATTAACAAAATCGTGATACCACTCAATTTTTTTTCCTGGCATTTTTGCTTTTACCTCTTTTTTATAACAAGACCTTTTTCTGTATCTTCTATAATAAAACCAAGTTTATTAATTTTTTCTCGAATTTTATCTGCTTCTTTAAATTTTTTTTCTTTTCTTATTCTTTCTCTTTCTTCTACAAGTGTCTTAACTTCTTTTGGAATCTCAATTTTTTCTTCTTTATCTAAATTCAACCCAAAAATTTTATCAAATTTCAGCACAAGTTCATATTTCTCAGACTCATTAAGTCTATTCTCTCTTAAAATATCCCACATATAACTTAATGCTCTCGGAACATTCAAATCATCATTTAAAAATTCAAGAAATTGTTTATAGGCAAGTTCTATATTTTTCTTGTTTGTTTTCTGCTTGAATTTTCTTAATTCAGACAAAGCATTTCTTAATTTTTCATAAGCGTTTTTAGAAGCCCCAAGACTTTCTAACGTAAAATTGAGAGGTTTTCTGTAATGCGCGGAAAGGAAAAAATATCTTAAATGCATGGGATCGTAGCCTTTTTCTATTATATCTTTGAGTTTGTAAAAATTTTTCTTGGACTTTGACATTTTTTCTCCATCAACAAGAATCCAACCATTATGAAGCCAATATTTTACCCAGGGTTTTACTCCGAAACTGGTTTCTGATTGTGCTATCTCGTTTTCGTGATGAGGAAAAATTAAATCAATTCCTCCAAGGTGCATGTCAAAACTTTTTCCGAGATATTTTGTTGACATCGCAGAACATTCAATATGCCAGCCTGGCCGACCTTTACCAATATCTGTTTCCCAAAAAACATCTCCATCTTCTTTATCATAAAATTTCCATAAGGCAAAATCATTTACACTCTCTTTTTCATATTCGTCTTTTAAGACTCTTTTACTTGCGCCAGCTTCTAATTTTTTTATTTTTATTCCTGATAATTTTCCATAATCTTTGAATTTTTTTATCGAAAAATAGATTCCGTCTTTAGTTTTGTAAGCGACTCCTTTTTTAAGCAAATTTTGGATAATTTTAACCATATCAGTTATATGTTCTGTGGCTCTTGGCATAAATTCTGGCTTTTCAATGTTCATCTCTTTACTATTTTCAAAAAAAGCTTTTTCATATTTTCTAGTAAATTCTTTTAAATTTTCTTTACATTCTTGGCTTCTTTTTATAGTTTTATCATCAACATCAGTAATATTCATGACTTGTTTTACTTCGTACCCACTAATCTTAAGAAATCTTCTGAGTATGTCAGAAAAAGTATAGGCCCTTAGGTTTCCAATATGAACAAAATCGTAAACAGTAGGACCACAAGTATAAATTCCGACTTTTTTGTCCTTAAGTGGTTTGAAGATTTCCTTTTTTCTTGTTAGAGTATTATAGAATTTTATCATAAATAATTCAGGTAAAAGCGATTTAAAAATTTAAGTTATTCTTTTAGAGAACTATCTTATTGTTACAAGAATATCAGGTGATGAATAACTTTGGTCTTGTTTGCGAATTTCTAAATTATAAACAATCGAACAAGGCGGGGCAGTATCAGGAATATCAAATCTTACCATTCTAGGAAAATCAAGAGTGTTTCCACCCCCAAGATTAAAACTTCCTTCTCCTCCAAGAAGATAATTATTTGCTATTTCTTTTGTAAAACTGCTCCCACATTTTGAAACATCCACTGCAGTAGTGATATATGTAAATGTGGCTTCTTCTACACCAGTATTTTTTACAGAAAAAGCAAAACCTTTAGGAGTATCTCCTTTTTTAAGAGTAATCTCTCTTGATGTGGGATAAATAGCAACATTTCTTCCTTCTTCTGCAAATAGTTTTTGTATTTGGCTCTGAACTTCAGCATCAATAGAGTCAATTGCGCCTGTTCCAGATTTAAAAATTCTTTGAACAAGGAAAATTCCCAAAACAAGAACAACCATCAACAAAACTATGGTGACCATTGTTCCTACTGACATTTCCATTGCAGCGCGCTTTTCTTTTAGAGAAACAATATTCATTTTAAATTGACGGGAAAAGATTTAAGTCCCCAGCCCAAGAGCTAGCAAAAAGAATTAGTTCTATAGCAATAAACAATACACTTAGAACAATTCCTATTATGCTAAGTCTTTTTGCTTTTTGCAGCTTTATTTTATTACCCTGAATCAAGCCGATGACTCCAAGAACAAGTCCTGCACCTGGAACGAAAAAAGCAAAAATTATACTTAAAACTCCAAAAACATAGCTTATCGAATTAAGATTTTTTTTATCAGCCATTTAATCCTCTTTTTGAATTATAATATTCAATAATAATCTCTCTTTTATAAATGTTTTTGAAAAATGGGACCACTGGGAGTCGAACCCAGGACACCATGAGCTTCAGTCATGTGCTCTCCCGCTGAGCTATGATCCCTTCAATTAATTGAAGAATATGCACTTTTAAAAGACTTTCTGAATAGCTTATTTTAAGAGAATTTTATTCCCAATCTCAAATCCATATTGCTCAGAAAATCCGGAATTTATTTCAAGAACATATATTATCTCTTCGGGAGAATAAAAAATCTGGCAAAAATCAGAATTGCAAGGCTGGAGATTTTTTTCAATTCCCACAATATTAAATTTCTTATTAATCCAGATTATATCTATTGGAAAATTCATGCTATTCATCCAAAATCCAGGAATAATTTCTTCTTCAAAAACAAATAACATCCCCTGGTTTTCTTCAAGAAAATTTCTATTGCTTAATCCCAGGGTTCTTTTTTCGTTTGTGTCTGCAATTTCAATATTAAAACATTTTTTGTCTTCAATGCAAACTTTATCTGGTTCACTTAAGAAAATTTTATAGAATATTACAAAAATTATCATTATCAAAATAATAAGCAGAACTATTTTTAATGTCGTTCTTTTGATTTTCATTTATCTTAATAGAAATTTCAATTAAAAAATATTTGTAAGTCGGGAATAGGCCACCTTCTGTCGTTCGTTGTTTTTCTTTAGGCTTCGAATCTTGTTCGAAGACTTTTGGCCTTTTTTGACCGAAAGCAAACCGAACGTGTTAACATTTAACTAAGCGGCGTATAGCCTTTCACTAGTCAGGATGCCCGTTTCATCAAATCTTTCACTTAACGCTCCACTCAAGTTTCATAGCTAGGTGAAAGCTGTGTCGTTTCTGTGACATTGCCTTATCTCGCAACAACCTTTTTTTCAAAAGGTAACTCTATCTTTGCGATAGTACTGAAGTTATAATTCTTCAGCAAGTGGGCGGACCTTCCTCACGACGCGAACATTGCTGGTCGCGAAGTCCCGAAGGGAGAATTCAATATCGCTTTTTTTTCCGATATCTGGCAAACCAATGCCTGAATTCCGAAGTTAACTACCCGACTTACACAAAATCCAATAAAATTGGATTTTTAAATTTGACGGTTTAGAATAAAAATTTCCATTATACAATATAACACTGAAATATATACTTTAAAAAATATATATTAAAAAGAATTCTTTATAAAAAATAAAATAAAAAATAAAATATTTTTAGGCCAAATTAAAATCTTCTTCTTGATCCACCGCTGAAATCTCTTCCACCTCCACTAGATCTTCTTGGTGGCCTTTCTTCCATTGGTCTTGCTTCATTAACCTTAAGTTTTCTTCCATCGGCTTCTTTGTCATTCATTGCTTTTATTGCTTTTTCAGCTTCTTTATCATCCTTAAAGGTAACAAAACCAAAACCTTTTGATCTGCCTGAAAATTTGTCACTTATAACTGTGGCTTCTTCAATCTCACCATAAGGTGAAAAAAGTCCTTTCAATTTTTCACTGTCAATGGTAAAAGGCAGATTTCCTACGTAAACTTTCATGATATGCTTCCTCCTTACAATGCTTTTTACAAGCTTCGTTGACGAAATTTCTTAGAATTTCTGTCAACATTTATTTGTACCATCAGAATTAATACAATACAGTCTAAACATTCTAACAGCAAAAAAATATGATTTTAGACATATTTAAATGTGTTGGTTAAGAAAAATTTCAACAAATCAATAAGCAGAGAAATTCATATTTATTAGAAGATAAAATACTATGGTTGAGGCTTTTAGTAGTTGTGGACTGAAACAGTCGCCGAAGCTTCTGCCTTACATCCCAACTCTATCAACGTTGTCTTCTACAACGGCCTTAGTTGTCTCGTTTTGCGAATGGCTTCGAGCTTAGATGCATTCAGCTCTTATCCACACAATGCGTAGCTATGCAGCCTGCCATATGACAACTGCTCACCAGAGGCATCCGAGCCTGGTTCCTCTCGTACTACAAGCTCGTTCCACTCAGACAACAACACACCTAGTAGATATTATACAAACTGTCTCGCGACGTTCTTAACCCAGCTAA
>CAZKUJ010000004.1:0-34444 GCA_964555925.1 Candidatus Woesearchaeota archaeon | reverse complement strand
TTTCTTTGTCTTTTTCAGAGTCATATTCTACATCCAGAATTTTAGCTGCGATTTCTTTATACGCTCGAGCAGCCTTGCTTTTTGGATAACTATAAACTACTGGATTTTTTATACTTATTGATTTTCTTACATGATTATCTTCAGGAATCATGCCAAGAATAGGAACTTCAAGCATTTCCTTTACAATTTCTGGAGAAAGCTCTACATCATCTTTTCTAACCCTTGTTACAATAACTCCTCTTACTATCTTTTTTAATTGTTCTGCTAATTTTATTGTTTTTAATGCATCTGTAATCGCAGGCATTTCTGGATTTGTTATAATAATTAATTCATCTGCTACATCTATTGTACACAAAGCCTCGTTTCCAAGTCCTGCAGCACAGTCTATAATTATGTTATTAGAAATTTTCTTAAAAGAATTCTTAAAATCTTTTAATTTTTCATGTTTTGCTTTTCTTAATTCTTTTATTGAAATAGAAGAAGGCATGATTTTTATTCCTGATTCATGTTCATATACTGCTTCAAATGGTTCTGCTTTTCCTCTTAAAACATGATTTAGATTTACCGGAACTTCTGGAGCATTTAAATGAATTCCGACGTTTGGGGTGCTAAGATTTCCATCAATAACCAAAGCATCTTTTCCAAAATAACTTATGGCTGCTGCTAAATTTATAGCTGTGGTGGTTTTTCCCACACCCCCTTTTCCAGAACAGATTACAATTATTTTTGCCATTTTTTATACAATAAAGCATTTTTGCTTACGCTAGAAGAAATTGTTTTAATGTGCTTATAAATTTTTCTAACTTATTTGCATAATCCTTCAATCTTTCTAGGTTGATATTTATTTCTTCTCCTTTGTAAAGAACTTTAAGAGTAACGTTTTTTCTAAACTCTCCAATTCTCTCTTTTCTTAATTCTTCTATTTTTCTAAACATTTCATAAAGATCTAAGACTTCTAAAAAATCCTTATCTTTTCGGAAAAGTTTTCTTACCACATCTATTTTTTCAACAGGACTTAAAGGAATTGAAGAGATTTTCTTTTTTTTCTTCGCGTGTTTTAAAATTTTGTTTATGCTGGTTTCTATCATCTTTCTCCATCTTAGAATAAGATTCATTATAACGTCGCAAGTCTTTGTGTATTTCAAACTAACATAGAGGAGATGATCTGCACTTATTTTTTCTTGAATTATTTCTTCCATAACTATCTCTTTTTTAACTTTAGAAAGTATAGCGTATAAGATTAAGGGGTTTTTATATTTTTTCTATAAATGTTTTTTATAATTTTATAGAATATAAAGTAATTTTTAGAAATTTTTCACCGAAAATTTTTTTTAAAAATCTCTTTTGTTTTTTTTAGAATATTTTTTGCAACCAATAAAAATTCTTTTGTTTTTTCAAGTGTCAATATTATTGGTTTTAACCCGTTTGATAAAATGACAACTTTTCCATCTTTTATAAATTCAAAAGGACTTTCCCTGTGTTTTTCTGCAAAATCAAATAATTCAAGAATTAGATTACTTTCTTCTTTGGTGATTGAATAAGCAGGAGCACATTTTTCAATAAATACTCTAAAATTTATTTTTGGATCTTTGTAAAGATTTATTCTCTTGAAAAGATATTCATATTGAAGAACAGAGTTTATACAAATTGCAACAGCTCTTTTTGTTTCTTGAAGAATCTTTAAAAGAAGTCTTTTATCTTTAATAAGCGGAAAAGTTACATAAACCAGATGATCTGCTGTCTGCAGAATCTTCTCTGCTTCAACAAGACTCTCTACAATTTTTTCCATATACTCTCTAAAAGTTATTAATTAAAATAATTGTTGGTGATTTTGAATATAGATAGAAAAGAATAATTTAATTCATTTGCCTTTCAAGCTGGAATTATCCTTGAAACGATTCACTTTTCACTAAGTTTTAAAATAGCTTCTGCCAAATCTCCATCAGAACTCTCTAAGGCATTTCTTGCTTCCTCTTCTGTAGAACCTGTTTTTTCAATTATTGTTTTAATATCTTCTTGAGCAGTAGATTCTTTATCCGATTCTTCTATTATATCGCCTGCAATTTGAAAACTTTCCTGTCCTTGCATCGAAATTCTCGTTACAGAAGGATTATCAATAATAATTCTCGAATTATCAATTTTTTCAATAATTACTCTTGAAGCAGAAATCTCTTCCTGATTCATACCCATGTGCTTCATCATTTCCTGCATCTTTTTTGGATTTAATCCGCCGAACATCTTATTTTTTGTTAGTTTTAATAAATTATATTAAGAAAAATTCTAAAAGCAAGTATTAGAATTACAAATCCGATTACATGCGCAGGCTTTAAATTAAATTTGCTTTTGTATTCATCACTGAATCTCATTAATCCGCCGAACCCTGCCGGCATTTGAATTCTATTGTCTGCCATGATTTAGATAAATCCAAATAGTTTTTAAAAGTTGTTGTGTTAGAATTAGTTATGGCTCTTAAAAATATGAAAAGCTGGAATTCTGCGATTGAAAGGGAAATCACTGAAAAATGGAAAAATGCAGAAATTTACAATTTTGATAAAAAAAACAAAAAAAAGATTTATTCTATTGATACCCCCCCACCTTACATTAATGCTCCTGTTCACATAGGACAAGCTATAACTTATTGCTATATGGATATGTTTGCGAGATATAAAAGAATGAAGGGATTTCAAGTTATTTTTCCTTTAGGTTTGGATCGAAATGGACTCCCTATAGAAATGGGGGCAGAAAAAAAATTCGGAATTTCTCCTTTTGAAGTTGGAAGAAAAAAATTTTTAGAATACTGCAATAAACTTCTTGAAGAAACCTCTACTGAAACCATAGATACATTTGCTAAGCTGGGAATTTCTTTTACCTCTTATAAACAAGGAAGTTCGATAGGTTCTGTTTATTTAACAGATTCTCCTGAATATCGAGCCTTAACTCAGTCAACTTTTATTGAACTTTACAAAAAAGGCCTGGTTTATGAGGATGTTAGAATTAGCAATTGGGACGCAAAACTTAGAACAACAATTGCGGATTCTGAAATAGAATATTTAGATGTTCCAAGCACATTTAATGATGTTGTTTGGAGAATTAAGGAAACCGGAGAAAAGATTGTAATCGGAACAACCCGCCCAGAATTAATCTGCACATGTGCAATGGTTATTTTTAATCCAAAAGACAAAAGATATTCACATCTGAAAAATAAAACAGCAATAACTCCTATTTTTAACAAAGAAGTTCCAATTAAAGCCCATCCTTTAGCAAAAATCGAAAAAGGAACAGGATTAGCAATGATGTGCTCTGCTGGTGATCTTTGTGATATTCAATTTTTTAGAGAACAGAATCTAACTCCAGTAATTGCAATAAATCAAAATGGAACAATGAATTCTTTCGCAGGGTTTTTGGATGGACTGAAAGTCAGAGAAGCAAGAGAAAAAATGATTGAAATTCTTAAAGAGAAAGGGTTTTTAATTCAACAAAAAAAAATAATGCATAGAACTCCAATTTCAGAAAGATCAAAAACAGAAGTAGAATTTATAGAAATGCCTGAATTGTACATAAAACAGCTTGAATTCAAAAATAAAATAAGAGAAATTGCCAAAAAAATAAATTTTTATCCTAAAGAATCTAAAAAAATATTAGAGAACTGGATAGATTCTATTTCTATTGATTGGCCAATATCTAGAAGAAGATTTTATGCTACTGAAATCCCTCTTTGGTATGCAGAAAAAGATGGAAAAAAACTTGTTGCGATTCCAAAAACAGGAAAATATTACCAACCTTGGAAAGAATCTGTTCCTTTAGATGCTTTGGTTTATGAAAAAAATAAATTTACTGGAAAAAAAGTTAAGGACCTCAGCAATCTTAAATGGGTTGGAGAAGAAAGGGTTTTTGATACATGGATGGATTCTTCTATTTCAGAATTATTCATTTTGAATTATCAAAAAGATAATGCATTTTTTGAAAAAGCTTTTCCTGCTAAATTAAGACCGCAAGGAAAGGAAATTGTTAGAACTTGGCTGTATTACACTCTTCTTAGAGGATATTTAGAAACTAAAAAACCATGTTTTCAGGATGTTTGGATTCATCAGCATATTCTTGATGAAAAAGGAAGAAAAATGTCTAAATCTCTAGGAAATGTCATAGATTCCCAAGAACTTATTCGGGATTTTGGAGCAGAGGCAATTCGTTTTTGGGCAGTAATTGAAGGAGATCTTTCAAAGCAGGATTTAAACTGTTCAAAAGAAAAAATTAAAGCAGAATTGAAAACTTTAACGAAAATTCTAAATCTTTCAAAATTTGTTATGTTCTTTGAAAAACCAAGAAAAAAACCAAAAATTTGCAAAACAGATAAATTGTTTATAGATTATATCGAATCCATGACAATACGATTTGATGATTTTTATAGTAAATATGATTTTTATCATCCTGCTTTAGAATTAAGGAGTTTTATTTGGGATATTTTTGCATCTCATTATGTAGAGATGGTTAAAGCCAGAGCGTATAATGAAAAAAATCTTTTTAGCAAAGAAGAAAGTGAATCTGCAAAATATACTCTTCATTATTTATTAGAAAATTTCTTAATTTTAATTTATCCAATAATTCCCCAAATTTCAACGTTTATTGCAGAAGAAAAGGGAATGAATTTGCTTAAAATAAATCTGCCAAAATTTACTAAAAAGAAATATGATTTTAAAATTCTTAAAGAATTAATGAACTTTAATAGTTCTGTCTGGAAAAAGAAACAAGAAGAAGGTAAAACCTTTAGAGACCCGATAAAAATAGAAATACCTAAAATTTTAGGAGATTATAAAAAGGATTTGATTGCTATGCATAATGTAGTATGACACAACTTACAAAATCTCAAATAATTGAAATAATTGAAGAACTTGAAAGATATAAGGGAAGACACACAGAACTTATTACGGTTTATATTCCTGCAGGATATGATGTTAACTCTGTTCAAAGACAGCTTGAAGCTGAAAAATCAACTGCAAAAAACATAAAATCCACAGGAACTCGAAAAAATGTTATTGATGCATTAGAGAAACTTGTCAGGGAGCTAAAAACATTCAAAAAAACACCTGAAAACGGCTTGGTTCTTTTTGCAGGAAATATCTCAAAAGTAGAAGGCTCTCAGGATTTGAGATTGTGGGCTGTTGAGCCATTTATGCCCCTAAAAAGTAGACTTTACAGATGCGACAAAGAATTTGTTCTTGATGACTTAAGAGAAATGTTAGAGGTCTCAGAAGTTTTTGGTCTTTTAGTACTAGATAGAAAAGAAGCAACTATAGGTCTTCTTGAAGGAAAAAGAATAGCTTCTCTTCAAAAAATGACATCTGGAGTTCCAAGCAAAGTAAGAGCAGGAGGACAATCAAGCCAGCGTTTTCATAGAATTACAGAAAACTTAACTAAAAAATTTTACAAAAGAATTGCAGAAGAAATGAAAAATATATTCTTGAATATGCCTAAACTTAAAGGAATAATTGTTGGAGGACCAATACCTACAAAAGACGAGTTTTTAGACGGAGAATATTTGATTACAAATCTGAGAGAAAAAGTTATAGGAAAAATTGATATTGGTGATGCTTCAGAATCCGGCTTGCAGGAATTAGTTATCAAATCACAAGACTTATTAATAAATCACGAAAGAGTTCTTGAAAAAAAAGAAATTGAAAATTTCTTTATAAATCTCGGAGAAAATCGCGAAAAAACTTTTTTAGGAGAAAGCGAAACAAAAAGGGCCTTAGAAGCCGGGGCCGTCGATATTTTATTTATCTCAGAAAAAATACCTAAATCCCTTACTAAAGAATTGATTGGAATAGCAAATAATATGGGGTCTGAAGTAAAAATTATCTCAACAGAGATAACAGAGGGAGAACAATTTTATAATATGGGGGGGATTGGCGCAATACTTAGGTTCAAGATTTGATTAAATATCTGAATAATCAATTAGATTACATACCTCAAAAACTTTAAAATCTCACTAGGCCTTTCTTTTTTATGGATAATTTAGAAATTCAAAACGAAAATAATTCTCCTGCAAATGAAGATATAAAAAAAATTGAAGCAATTTTCTTTATTGTAGGCAGATTTCTCAATCTAACAGAATTAGTAATAATGTCTGATTTGAATCCGGTTGTTATAAAAAATTGCATTCAGAATATTCAAAAAAAATACAATGAACAAAATTCTGCAATTTGTATTGTAGAGAAAGGAGAGACATGGAAAATGGACATAAAATCAGAGTATTCTTATTTGGTAAATAGATTAGCAACAGGTTCTTCTGAGTTTTCTAAAGCAGAGCAGGAAACTCTTGCAATTATAGCTTTTAAACAACCAGTTAAGCAATCTATTGTTATAAAGATAAGAGGAAACAAGGCTTATGACCACGTAAAAAAATTTCTTGAGCTAGGTCTCTTGAAAAAGAAAAAAATTGGGCATACCTACGAAATTCGATTGAATGATGAATTTTACGATTATTTTAATATATCTGAGCAAGGAAAAAGAGAAAATAAATTTAATTCAAATAATATAAACTCTGAAAGTAAGAAATAAAATGCTAGAATTTCTAACAATAATTTATCTGTTTTATGCGTTTATTGGATTTTACTTTTTGTTTTTTTATGGTCTGGTTTATCTAAAAAATAAAGAGCAAATCTTCTCTTGTCCAAAAGCAATTAAGAATTACTCTTTAAGTATAGTTGTTCCTTGCTATAATGAGGAAAAAAGCATAGGAGGAACAATACAGTCGCTTCTTAATTTAAATTATCCCGATTTAAAAAAAATAATAATTGTTGATGATTGCAGTACAGACAATTCTTTTAATATAATAAAAGAATATGCAGAAAAATATCCCAAAATTGTTTTGCTAAAAACCCCGAAAAACACTGGAAAAGCAGCTGGCGCAAAGAACTATGGCGCGAAATTTGCGAATACAGAATTAATTGGATTTGTTGATGCAGATTCTTATCCTCAAAAAGATTCTGTTAAAAATATGATAGGATTTTTTCAAAATAAAAAAGTGGCTGCGGTAACAGCATCTATTCTTGTTAAAGAAAAAGATAAATTCATTGAAAGATTGCAGGCTGTTGAATATAGAATAATTGCCTTTACACGAAAAATCTTAGGATTTGTTGGAGCAATTTATGTTACTCCTGGGCCATTAGCAGTATACCGAAAAAGCTATTTTGACGAGCTTGGGGGATTTGACGAGGAAAATCTCACAGAAGATATAGAACTTACATGGAATCTCCTTTCAAAAGGTTATCGAGTAGAAATGAGCCTCCCTTCAAAAGCTTATACTGTTGCTCCGAATACTCTTAAAGCATGGTATAGGCAAAGAATAAGATGGAATGTTGGAGGAATTCAAACAATACTCAAATATAGAAAAACTTTTGCTAGAAAAGGAATACTTGGATGTTTTGTTTTACCTTTTTTTGTATTATCTTGGACGCTTGGAATTTTTGGAGCAGGAATTTTAATTTATAGGGGGGCTAGAAGGCTTCTCGTTCACTATCTTGCTACAAAATACTCTGTGGCAGCCCAAACAGCTGTTTTAACATTAAGAGAGATAAATCTTGCTCCAAATATCCTCTTGTTTTTTGGAACAGCATTTATTCTTTTAAGTTTATTTTATACACTTCTAGCACTTTCATATCTAAAGGAAAAAGAATTTAAAAAGACAAATTTGTTTAGTGTTTTAGCGTATTCATTTGTTTATGTACTTGCATATCCTTTTATACTGATTAATTCAGCGTATAAATATCTAAAAAAGAAGAGGTCTTGGTAAGAAAGAATAAGATGGCTAAAAAAACACTAGATCATAAGGAATCTAAGCATTCAAAAAGCCCCTTTTGGCAAGCTTTGGTTTTAACAATTATTGTTTTTATTATAGGAATCTTTTTAGGAATGGCTTATGAAGGAAATCGGCTGGATAAAATTAATGAATATTATGTTCTCTCTGAAATTTCTCTTATGGATGCTCTTGCCTTAAGCAGGTTGACAGATATTGATTTAAATAAAGGCATTTTAAATTGTGATATTCTAATAGAAGCAAATACTAATTTTGCAGATAGAATTTATTCAGAGGCGCTTTTACTTGAGAAATATGAAGAGTCTGGAAAACTAACAGATGCATTGAGATTAGCGCACACGAAATATGATCTTTTAAGAACAATACTTTGGTTAAATGTTATAAATATTCCAGAGCAATGTAAAAAAAACATCTCTGTGGTGGTTTATCTTTATGAATATGATTCGGGGGATTTAACTCAAAAAGCAACAAATAGGGTGTGGTCAAGAATTCTTTTTGATCTCAAACAAGATGTGGGAAATAGAATTATTCTTATTCCAATAGCTGTTGATAGCGATTTAACCTCTCTAAACTCTTTGATTTCTAAATTTAATGTTTCTTCTTATCCTGCATTAATTCTAGATAATGAGCAGGTTTTTTCAGAAATTAAATCAGTAAATGAACTTAAGAAACATCTAAAGTAGTTTTCTTCTATCTTTTTACCACACAAATCTTAAAAAACTGTTATTATATATTTTTTTAATGACATGCTCTTTTTGTGGTGTTTCTGGGCAGAAAGTGAGGCTTTTTGATGCGATTTCTCTAAAAGGCATTGTGAAAATTTGCGAGCTTTGTTCTAAAACAGAAAATATTCCTATTTTAAGGAGACCAACAACTTTTCAACTTAAAGAAGCTGAAAAAAAGTCACAAGTTTATAAGATTCTTTCGTCTGCAAGAGAATATAGGGCAAGCCTAAAAAAAATCCAGGATAGAGAAGCTGAAAAACAAAACATGAACCTAACTTTGAAGCAAATAACAGACCAAAATTATGAAAAATTTATTTCTCAAGAAAAGAAGCCAAGACTAGACCTTGTTGAAAATTTTCAATGGGTTATTATGCGTGCAAGAAAATTTAAAAAACTTACAACAGAGCAATTGGCTAGAGAGATTTCAGAATCAGAAGCTGCAATAAAAATGGCAGAAAGAGGCATTCTTCCAGAAGATGATTATCGGCTCATAAACAAGATTGAAAGTTTTCTTGGAATAAATCTTATAAAAAATACAATTTTGAAACTAGATGAAAGTTTGGAAAAACAACCAGTACGAATAATAAAATTTGACCCTGCTATGACTAAAAATCTTACAATATCTGATTTAAAAAGAATGAAACAAGAAAGAGATGCTGAAAAATTAGAAATTAACAATTTAGAAGATGCTGAGAATTTTGAGAAGAATTTGGAAGAGGAAGAATCCCATTAAATTTATAAACTAATGTCATGAATTCTTATAGACTAGAAAATTAAAATTTTCTATAAAATCTGTTTACAAGGAGATGCTTATGGAAATAAATGTTTTAAAAAACTCAAAAGAAGAAATTGAAATTCAATTAGAAAATCTCACAATAGCAGAACTTTTAAGGGTTTATTTGAATAAAGACCCTGCGGTATCTTTTGCTGCTTGGAAGAGAGAACATCCTTTTGAGAAACCAATAATTAATCTAAAAACAAAAGGGAAAACAGCTAAGAAAGCTGTAAGTGATGCTGTTGCAGCAATAACAAAAGACCTTGATAAAATCGAAAAGGATTTCAAAGGAATGAAATAACTGCAATAATCCTTATTAATCTCGAAAATATTCTTTTTTTATGTCAGAAACAGAAGAAAATGTTAGTTCTAGAGAAACAAGTAAGATTTCTGCTGGAAGTTATGATCTTAACAAATGGCTTTATGGTGGTTATGAAAAAGGAATTATAACAATGATTGCAGGTTCTCCAGCAAGTGGAAAAACAAATTTTGTGCTACTTGCTGCATGCAGTCTGGCGAAAAAAGGGAGCAAGATTATTTTTATAGATACAGAAGGGGGATTTTCTCCTGAAAGAGTAAAACAGATTGCAGGAGAAGATTATGAAAATATTCTGAAAAATATTCTGATTTTAAGCCCTACAAGTTTTGAAGAGCAGAAAAAAATCTTTACAAATCTTCTTGATAATGTAAAAAGGAAAAATTTTGGGCTAATTGTTGTTGATGGAATGGCTATGCTTTATAGACTTAAGTTAGGAGATGCGATTCAGTCAAAAGATGATACTAAAATTAAAGAAGTAAATAGGGAGGTTGCAAAGCAAATGAGAATTCTTACAGAAATCTCACGAAAACAAAAAATACCTATTTTGATTACAAACCAGGTTTATTCTGGATTTCTTTCTGAAGAAAATTGGAAAAAAGGAGTTCAACTCGAAACCAATATTGTGGGTGGAGATTTATTCAAATATTGGAGCAAAACAATAATTGAACTAAAAAATTTAAATGGAAAAAGAAAAGCAATTCTTCTGAAACACCGAAGCATGCCAAAAAAAGAACTGATTTTTGAGATAAAAAATAAGGGCATTTTTAAGAGAGGATGGCTTTAAATTCCTGAGCAACTCTTTGGTGGTTCTTAAATAATATAAACCTCTTTTCCCTGAGTTTTTTATGACTTTTAATCGAAATATTAGGTTTGAAATTATAAAAAAAATAGCAGATATTAATTTTAAATTTAAAAATTTAGATAATCTTTCAGAGATAGATACAAACTCTCCTCCGAGTGTTTTTGTCGGTTCTAAACTTAAATATCCTTTAGCAAATGTCGGAATTTTAAGTCCTTTGGAGAAAGATGAAAATGCATGGGTTTATGATGATGCTAAGTATTGGGCAAATAATAATTTTGATATAAAAGACGTGGTAAATCTAAGAAACAATCTTTTGAATTCAAGATTTCAAACAAATGTAAAAAATCCCGATGCTAAAAATAAGTTTATTCAAATAGCCCAGGAGCTTGCATTGGCGTCAAAACCAGTAGATATTGAAATTCAACTTGAGAAAAAAATTGAACCCGGTTTAAAAAAAGATAAAATTCTGATTCCTCAAGGCATGAGTGCTTCTCTAAAAAAGGCAAAAATTGTGGGAAATGTAAAAATAAATAAAAAACTGGATAAAGTTATTAATGACGATGTAAAAGCTTCAGAAGGAATAGATTTTCTTTATAAAAATAATTTTGATGAGTATGCTTTAAGCAAAATTATGAGTGTGGGGGTTCTTGGTTTAAAAAAAGACAGAAGACTTGTTCCAACAAGATGGAGTATTACTGCCACAGATGATACTATCGGAAAAAAACTTTTGGAAAAAATTAGAGAATATAAATGGATTGAAAATTACGAATTATTCTTTGGAGAATTTATGGGAAATGTATATCTGATAATGTTTTTTCCAAATGTTTGGAATTACGAACTTTTTGAGTTATATCTGCCAGGAAGCTCTTGGAATCCTTCAAAGGAAATAAAGGCCTCAACTGATTTTGAAGGATATGATGGCAGAAAAGATTATGCTTCAAATACTGGCGGAGGATACTATGCTGCAAGACTTCCTATTTTGGAATATCTTGAATCAAAAGGAAAGCAGGCATCTGTTTTTGTGATAAGAATTGAACTTCCAAGTTATTGGGCTTCATTAGGAGTTTGGGTATGCAGAGAGTCAATAAGAAAAGCACTGAATCATAAAAAGATTGAATTTAATGAAATGGCTGAGATGCTTGAAAGTTTGAAAAAAATTGGGATGATAAAATTTGGATTTGATCCTGAAAGAGTTTTGAAAAAAAGTCGACTAATAAACCAACTTAAAACCCAAACTAATTTGGGAAAATGGTTTTAGGAATAAGAAATACCTGCCTGTCGATTTCTGTAAGCTTCAATTCTTTCCTTGTTTGTTGAGCATTCGCGATTAAAGCAAAAAATCCAGGGCCTTCTCCCTTTTTGTATAAGCATTAATTTCTGGAAGCCGCATTTATCGCAGATTTCTTCTGATTTTTTTATAAGCCCATTTGGGGGCAAACTATATGTGTTTTTGCAATTAGGATACGCATTACAAGCAACAAAAGATCTTCTTGTTTTTTTTGAATAGGAAATTGAAAGATTTCCTTTTTTGCATACTGGACAGAAAGTCTTAAGCTTGTTTTCATTTTTTTGCTGTTCTCTTAACTTGTCGTTTGCTCCTACAATTTCCTTCCCAATTTCCTTTTGTTTTTTTTCAAATTGCTCTAGAATCTGAATGATTGTTTTTTTTGCTCTTTCAATAATTTTTTCTTTTTTCTCATCTGAGTTTTTCTTAGAATTTTGCACAGACCCCATTTCTTTTTCAAAATTACGTGTTAATTCTTCATCAATTATTATTGGAGAATATTTCTTTAGAGTATCTATTAATGACATGCCGAGCGGAGTGGCCTTTATGCTTTGTCCTTCTATGTATCCCCGTTCAAAAAGAGTATCTAAAATGCTTGAACGCGTTGCCTTTGTTCCAAGGTTTCTTTTTTCTAACTCTGAGATAATGGAAGCAGGCGAATATCTTTTTGCAGGTTGAGTTTCTTTTTCTTCAATTCTGGATTTTTTTACTTTAACAATTCCATTAATCTCAGGTATACTTTTTTCTTCTATTTTTTTTGGATAAAATTTAAGCCAGGATTCTTTTTTTATTTCTAAACCTTTTTTTGTAAAAATTAATCCTTCAATTTCAACATTTATTGTTTTGTTTTCTATAATTGCTTCCTCCATGAAAAGACAGAGAAATCTTCTTGAAATTAAATCATATATTCTTTTTTCATCTCCAGAAAGAATTTTAAAATTTCCTGTTGGATAAATTGATGGATGAGCTGAATCTGATTTTTTTCCTTCTAGTGGTTTTTCTTTGACTATCATTTTTTCTGCTTGATATTTTTTAGCTATTTTTTGTAAAATTTCTCTGTAATTTATAGAAGGGGGTAGTTTTTGGCTTGATGTTCTTGGGTATGAAATTAATCCTGCAAGATAAAGAGACTGCGCAATCTGTAGAGTTTTTGAAGGATTTATTCCATAAAGCCGATACGATTCTGTTTGCAAAGTTGTTAAATTAAAAGGAATATTTGGATGAAGAGCCTGTTGGGTTCTTTTTGTTTCTGCTTTTCCTTCTTTTCCAACCAGATTTTCAAATTTTTTTAATTCCGCCTTTTTTAATACGTCTTTATTGTAAATTAATTCTATGTCAGGAGTTTCAAGTGTTATAAATATCTGCCAATATAATTGTGACTTAAAAAATTGAATTTGTTTTTCTTTTTCAACTATGAGATTTAATGCAGGACCTTGCACGCGACCTATAGACATTATTCTAAATTTTCCTGTTGTTTTTATAGCATTCATAAGTGCTCGCGAGAGATTTATTCCGTAAAACCAATCAAGATAATGTCTGGTTTCTCCTGCAATTGCCTGCCCCCAATCTAGACTTGATGTTTTTGTTTCATACGCCTGATTTATCTCTTTTTCTGTAAGCGTTGAGAACTTCATTCTATTAGCATCTGATTGTCCTGCAGCAAATCTTACTATGTTTAAACCTATTACTTCTCCTTCTGTATCATAATCTGTAGCAATAGTCAATTTTCCGGCTTTACTGATCAGTTTTAAAAGAACATCATAATATTTTTTGCTAAAATCTTTCTTTCTTACAAAATAATTTGGAACCCAAACCAAATCAAAAACAGGTGTTTTTGAACTAGGAACTCTTTGTGTCAAAGTAAATAAATGACCTACTGCACATCCAACAAAAATTTTTTCTCCTTTTCTATTAACTTCATAATAAGGCACATTTCCGATATTTCTTTTGGTAGATTTCCCTAAGGCAGATGCAATTTTAAGGGCTGCCTGGGGTTTTTCAGTAATAATTAACTCATAACCTTCTTTATTTAGAGAAATTTTTTCTGCTCTAAAATTTTCTGCTTTGTTTTTGATTTTTCCGCTTTTCGTTTTTTTAACACCCTTTTTTCTAATTTTTTTAGAACTTTCTTTTTTATTTTTAAATTCAATTTTTGTTTCTCTGTCGCCGACTTTTTCAATTTTAATCAAAGAATTGAAATCAACAGGATGATATTTTTTTTCAATAGAATATTTTATATCTTCAGGTTCTACAGGAAAAAAATCTTCTGCGAATTTCTCTTCTCTTGTTTTTTTTAATTTTTTTTGCATTTTTGCATAATTCTATAATTGTTGTTTCTAATTAGTATGCCCATAAGAGATTTTATATTTATTGATTTTAATTCTTTTGAAATCTAGTTTAAATTAAAAATAGAAAGAGAAGATTTATTTCTGAAAGGAATAATGAATATCAAAATTATAAGGACATTTCACTCTTTTAGCAATCCCTTCTTTATCTACAGGATATGCAGCGATACATTTTTGTTCATGAGCACCTGTATTGTATGGGCATTTTACTTCACTAGAAATCATATTGCTTCCTGCACTTCTATGTACTTTTACTTCTACTCTTACCGGCTTAGATAAAGCTTTCTTTCCATTTCTATCTTTTCCTTGGCATTCTATTGGAAAAGTTTGTTCAACATAATCTTCAATTGTCATGGAATTTTTTCTTTTTCACAGTTTAAAAATACTTCTATACTTTATTATTAAATCTCAAACACTTTCTCTTTTCTGCTGACATTAATCACTCGTGTTTTTCCGATTTTTTCTTCAATGCCTCCTGCTTCATGTATGTGGGCATTTATAGCTATGTCTGGCTTAAATTTTTTAATTGCCTTTTTTATGGCTTTTGAACCGCTAAAACCAAACAAGTCTACTTTGCTTCCTAAAGGATGCATGTGCGTTACCATTATTTTTTTTCTTGCGTTTTTGATTTCTTTATTTCCTTTATCTAACAATCCGAAAATATCTTTATCACTTATAGGATATGGCCCAATATCTGCTGCACCTGCCCCAAAAATTCCAATTCCGTTTTCAACAAACCCATATCCATGAATATTTTTTGCACCATACATTTGCGCTAAAGCATCTGCTGTAGCAGGTGATTCATGATTTCCTGGAATTAAAAAAATTTGTTTCTTTGTCTTTAGAAAAGGACCAATTATGTTCTTAATTGATTTCTCAGCGAATGTTAAATCTCCAGCAAGAATGATTAAATCAATCTTTTCTTTTTCTGTTTTCTCCACAAGCTTTTTTACAAGACCTGTGTCTCCGTGAATATCCCCTATAGCGAGAATTTTTATTTTTTTCTTTTTCATATATTATCATTTTATTTGATAGTTATAAAAATTTCTATAACTTCTGTTTGTTGTTACCATTTTAAAATTAAAAAAAGATAAGATTTAAAAAGCCAAATAGGATGTATTCTTTGCAATATATAGGTCCAAAAACATTTAAAAGCAAATCACTTATCAAATATACACAATAAAACATACACTTATGGAAAGCTTAATTAAAATGAAAGACAACTTTGACATCTTTTTCAGAAGGAAACCAGCTTTAATGCTTGTTTCTTTGAAAAAAAACACGCGAATGAGATATGGTAGCGTGTTGGCCAAGGAGGTCGATTGCACATATAGCCATGCAGTGAAGATTTTGCAGACTCTTGAAATTCTGAGCCTTGTTAGTTTTGAAAAAAGAGGGCGAATAAAAATTATAAAACTAACTAAGAAGGGAAGAGAAGCTGCAGACGCAATTGAAAATATTCAGAAACTTATAAGATAATTCTGATTTGCTGTCGCCCCAAGGTCTTTATTTTTATAATTTGTTAGTCTATTTCTTATTTTTTATTTTACTTCATGTAAATTTCAAAATGGCCCCGATGGGATTTGAACCCACGACACCTGGATTCCTCCCTAGTTGTCTAAAGAGGGAATTTAAGAGTCCAGTGCTCTGACCAGACTGAGCTACGGAGCCAAATTTCTTCGAAATTTGTCACTGCACTGTCCAATCATGGCCAGCACAGAGTCTTAAAATAACCTATGTTTCTTCTTTTTAAAAATCTTTAGAGAAATCTTATCTGTATTCACGCCAGGTGTTTTTGCATTTTGTGCACTTAAAGAATTTAGTCTCTGCTTCATCTGATGCGCGAGTTTGCATGGTCCAAAAATATACTTTTTTATTTCCGCATTTTTTGCAGTCATGCTCTATTACCGGGCAAATTTCAGAATCTTTTTCAGAAATAACATCAACATACTTTTTTTCTTCTATCTTCTCTGACGTTTTTAATTTTACTACACTTTTTGTCGAATATCTACATCTAGGACAAGCATATCTTTTTTTCTTTTGAATTAGAACTGCACCGCATTTAGGACAAAATTCCATATTGATTTTTGTTTTTATTTAAAGGATATCTGTTTAAATAGTTTTTTATTTGCTGCCTTTTGTTTTTTTAACTTCTAGATAGCTACATAGATCATCTAAATTCAATTTTCAATGCAGAAGCCTCTTTCTGAGGAGGACTTTTGCCAATCATAAAAAAGAAGCTTTATCCAACCAAGATAAGGAGCCAATCTAAAAACAGCTTTTCCCATTAATTTTTCTTCAGATATCTCCTCCTCAAAACCTATCTGTTCTCTATTATTATCACCCATTGTTGAAAAATATCTTTTTCCATCTATTTCTTTAATGTCGACTATTCTGTGAATTATTGGATTTTTTTGATTTGCGTTAAAAATAATTATGTCTCCTTCTTTCAATTTTTCGGGATTTGCTCTAACAATAAAAAGAATATCTCCTTTGTTAAATCCTTTTTTTAAAGGAAAATTTAGGAAATTTTGTTGAGTTATTGAGAATTCATTATATTTATCCTCGTGGTTTTCCCACCAAGAATCAAAATTCGAGAACAAACCTCCTGAATGATACATACTGCAAGACTCTACGATAGCTAAAGGTAAAGAAGTACCTGTTACTAAACTAAGAAAAGGAAAGAATAGAAATTTTATAAATAAAAATAAAAATACCACAGAAAAAGCCCAACCCTTGAAACTATCGTCTTTCCAAAGAATCCACCAAAAATTCTTGAGAGATTTTTTTATGCTTTTCTTTTCCTCTTTTTTTGTTTCTTTCATTAATATTATACTAAAAAGATGTTTTTAAAATATTGGAAATATTTAAATAGGTTTTGGATTTTTGCAAATCATGGAAAAATCAGAGCTATCAGAAATTCTTCAGAAAGAAGATGAATTTGAAATATGTGTTTGTGGTTGTGGTAGTCCTACAGGTGTTAGAAAAGATACACCTATTCAAATGAGGGGAAATTATGTTGAGGGTGTTGGTCCATTGAGAGATAAATGTTACCAGGAAATCTATGGGCCTTCGAGAACCGAGGAGATTAGAACTAGATTAGAACTTTATAATCTGGGAATTATAATATAATTGTTCTTTACAACCAAAAATCGAAATATTTAAATAGTATATCTTTCGTGTGTATACAAGACGTATATCCCGTTATATTTTTAAAAATGATAGATATTTTTGATCACACAATTCTTTGTAAGAAATGCAATGTAAAAATGAATAAGATCCAATTAACTAAGGACAGATTTATATTAAGGGCAGTGGTTTGTCCAAAATGCAATGTAAAAATTATTCATCCTGCAGACCAGCACGAACATGATAAATTCACAAATCTAAAAAATAAAGAATTTAGAGTAAAAATGAGACTTGTAGGAAATAGTTATGCTGTTTCAATTCCAAAAGAAATTGTTTCTTTTATAAGAGAACAGGAACGAGTTGTGGATGACATGGTTAGACTTTGTTTTGAAGATTTTAGAAGATTGAGTTTAAATTTCAGCGGAATGAATGGTTTACAAAATAGAAATCATATTAAAGGAGAAAATCATTTTCATGAGAAAATGATTAAAGAAGAAAATCCTTTTCATGAGAAAATGGCTAAAGAAGAAAATCCTTTTCCTGAGAAAATGATTAAAGAAGCAGAATTAAAAAGGAAAAAATAAAATGACAGAAAAACTAAAATTAAAAATTTTGTGTAATTCACTTAACAAATTAAGATGAATAAAGAAATTCAACTTAAAGTTTTAGAAGCACACCAAGATGATGCATATAAGGGAATAGCAAGAATAGATGGAGAAGTAATGAGGGATCTTGGAATTAAAAGAGGGGATGTTATAAAAATAAAGGGAAATCGTGAAACTGTTGCTATTGCTGATAGGGCATATCCTGCAGATGTTGGTGAAGGAGTTATAAGAATTGATGGAATTTTGAGAAGAAATGCAAAAACAGGAATAGGAGAGATTGTTAAAATTTCTAAAGCAGAGATAAAAGAAGCTAAAAAAATAATGATAGCTCCAACTCAAAAAAATATAATGATTCAAGCAGATCCAGAGGGCTTGAAAAGGGGCTTGCTCGGAAGAACTGTTGTTAAAGGTGATTTAATTGTTCTTGGAGGAGTTCAAAGAAGAAGGGATTTGCTTTCTGATGAATTAGGTTCTGAATTTGGCGATATTTTTGGTGATGTTTTAGGAAGCATGGGTTTTGGTAATTTAGGAGGATTCACACAAATTAAATTTATTGTTGTTAATACAACACCAAGTCAACCAGTAATTATAACAGAGAACACGCAGATTACCCTGAATCCCAAAGCTATTGAAGTAACAGAAGAAAATATTCCTGAGATAACTTATGAAGATATCGGAGGCCTTTCAGAAGAGATTAGAAAAATAAGAGAAATGGTAGAGATTCCATTAAAACATCCAGAGATTTTCCATAAACTTTCAATAGAGCCACCAAAAGGTGTTTTACTTCACGGACCTCCTGGAACAGGTAAAACTCTTCTTGCAAAAGCAGTTGCAAATGAAACAGAAGCAAATTTTATTTTACTTAATGGGCCTGAAGTTATGTCAAAATTTTATGGAGAGAGTGAAAAAAAGATTAGAGACATTTTTGAAGAAGCTGAAAAAACAGCACCAGCTATAATATTTATTGATGAAATTGATGCGGTAGCTCCAAAGAGAGAAGATGTCACAGGAGAAGTTGAACGAAGAGTTGTTTCTCAGTTGCTTGCCATGATGGATGGATTGAAGTCAAGAGGAAAAGTTGTTGTTATCGGAGCGACAAATCGGGTTAATGC
Organism: Candidatus Woesearchaeota archaeon; assembly: GCA_964555925.1. Lineage (GTDB taxonomy): Archaea > Nanobdellota > Nanobdellia > Pacearchaeales > GW2011-AR1 > ASMP01. The sequence goes on along the minus strand of CAZKUJ010000004.1, from coordinate 15,531 downwards.
TCTTGACCCTGCATTAAGAAGACCTGGAAGATTTGACAGAGAAATTGAAGTGGGAGTTCCAAGCAAAGAAGGAAGACTTACAATTTTAAAAATTCATACAAGAGGAATGCCTCTGACAAAAGATGTAAATCTTGTAGAGATTGCTTCTTTAACACATGGTTTTGTTGGTGCTGACCTTGAATCTTTATGTAAAGAAGCAGCTATGAATGTTTTAAGAAAAGTTTTACCTCAGATTAATTTAGATGCAGACGAAGAAATTCCTGGAGAAGTTTTAGAGAAACTGATAATAAAACATATTGATTTCGCTGATGCTCTTAAAATTGTAAGGCCTAGTGCAATGAGAGAAGTTCTTGTTGAAACACCTAATATTGGATGGGATGATGTTGGAGGATTGGATGCAGTTAAGCAAGAGCTTCAGGAAGCTGTTGAATGGCCCCTTAAATATCCAGAAATGTTCAAAAGAATGGGCATACGACCTTCAAGAGGAATTCTTCTTTACGGGCCTCCTGGAACAGGTAAAACTCTTCTTGCGAAAGCAGTTGCAAAAGAATCAGAGGCAAATTTTATTCAAATTAAAGGACCAAGTCTTTTAAGTATGTGGGTTGGAAAGTCAGAAGAAGGAATGAGAAAAGTTTTTGAAAGAGCAAGACAGGTTTCTCCTTGTGTTGTTTTCTTTGATGAAATTGATTCACTTGCAGCTAAAAGAGGAATTGAAGTCGGAACAAAGGTTACTGAACGTGTTTTGAATCAATTACTTGCTGAAATGGATGGACTTGAGGATTTAAATGATGTACTTGTTATAGGAGCAACAAATAGGCCAGATATGCTTGATTCTGCATTGCTTAGACCTGGAAGATTTGATAAAATTCTTTTAATTGGTGCACCTGAAGAAGAAAGCCGACTTCAAATTTTAAAAATTCACACTAAAAAAATGCCTCTTGCAAAAAATGTAAAGCTTGGTGATATTGCAAAGAAAACAATGGGATATACAGGAGCAGATATCGAAGCATTTGTAAGAGAAGCAGCCTTAATTGCATTGAGAAAATCAAAAGAAGCTAAATTTGTAACATTAGAGAATTTTGAAGAAGCTTTGAAAAAAATAAAACCAAGTGTAAGCAAACCTATTTTGGAAGTGTACAAAAAAATAGAAGAAAATTTAATAAGATCTGCAAAAGCACCAATTCCTTTTGAGAGTTCTTATTTAGGATAAAAGCATACTGATTTCTGAATAAAAATTAGAAAAAATAAAAATCATCATTTATTTTATCTGAATTAGCCAAGATATCTGTGGCAGTAATTATTCCGAAAAGCGCGTCTTTGTCAACCACAAGAAGTCTTTTAATCTTATTTTTTGCCATAAGAATGGCGGCATTTTCTACATAACTATCAGAATTAATAAAAATAATATTTTTTGTCATTACTGAAGAAATTTTGTTATTCAACGAGTTAATGTTTTTTAGTATGTCTCTTTCAGTTATTATGCCGACAACTTGCCTTTCTTTAATCACTACCAGACTTCCAATCTTGTTCTTTGACATTATTTGTACTGCTTCTTTGAGAGTGATGTCTGGTTCAACAACAATAACATCTCCTTTAATTATATCTTTTATTTTCATGTTCTTATGGATTTTTTCGCGGAAATTAATTTTTCACTTTTTCTTAACTCGCTTCTTAGTTGTTTTCTAAATATGTACCTTCCTATTAAAGAGAAAAAATAAAGGGCCATACCTATACCAATAAAAGCAAAAAATATTGTGAAAATTTTCCCAACATCTGTTTTTGGAGCAAAATCACCGTATCCAACTGTTGTTGCTGTTAGAACAACAAAATAAATCGAATCCAAATAACGCCAATTTTCAATTTTAGAATAAAATAATCCACCCATTAATAGAATTAAAACAAAAATTGCAAGCGGAATTATAATTTTTAGCGTCATCATTTTATTTATACTTTATTCTTTTTAAATATTTATCAGAAATTATTTTTAATGAATGCTTTTATAAAAATCGCGCATTAGAGTGTTGTTATAATAATTTTGTCTTTTAAGATTAAAATTGTTTCTTCTGCTTGACTTACTTTTGAATTTGGAATTTCTACAAGCTGAGGATAATGATGCAAATTTCCATTGTTTTCAAGCTGTTTAAGCCCGAACATAGCTTTTGTTCCAAATTTTTTAACAAGCCATCTTGAACAAAAAGGAAGCGAATCATACTCTTTTTTTATAAATTCGAGAATTTCTCTTGCTATTGGGCTTCTTACATTTTTTTCGTTTTTTAATTCGTAGATTTCAGAAGGTTTACCATCGTGAACGCGCCCAGAACCTGTTGTCGCGAAAGGTTCAATAGCATAAAGACCTCCTTTTAGCTTTATATTTTTATTATCTTCAATATTTGGAATTGTTATTCCAGAGTGTAGTTGATATTTCTCCATGCTATGTCCTGAGAGATTTATAACAGGATAAAATCTATAAGATTCTATAGTTTCAGAAATAATTCTACCTATTTCGCTAGGAGAGCAATTATTTTTTACAATTTTCAATGCATTTTTAAGAGCTTTTTCTGATGCTTCTACAAGTTTCTTATTTTCTTCAGTGTTATCCAAATCTATTGAAAACGCAGTATCAGCAACCCACCCGTCAATATGCACACCTAAATCTATTTTTAATAATCCTTTAGCGAGAGTTTCGTCTTCATTTGAAGGAGTGTAATGTGCAGCAACATTATCTATGCTTAAATTTACAGGAAATGCGGGTTTACCACCGCTTTCTTTAATTTTTGCCTCGATTTTTTCAGCTATTTCATATAAAGGCATATTAAATTTTACAATAGATTTTGCATATTTTTTTACTTCTGATGCGATTTTTCCCGCTTTCAAAATTTTTTCTACATCCATTTTATTATTTTAATTTTTTTCTTTTAATCTTCTGTTTTTTGGAATGAAATTTCCAATCTTTTCCTCTGATGCTTTTCCGCATCCGAGAAAATCTTCTTTGTACTTTATAGCGAGAAAACCTTTTTTTCCTGTTTTTAGGAGAAGATCTTGTCCACTCATCCATAAATTAAGATTTTCTTCTTCAAGCTCAAAAATATTTTTTTTAATTTGATCTCTAATTATTTGGGTTCCCTCGATGCTTAATCTAATCTCTTCCCCAACAATTTTAGCAAAATAAATTCCTATTCTTTCTATAATGATTATCTCTTCTAACTTTTTTATATCTTTTGAATCTAGATTTCCCGCAAATAAAAAAAGTCTTTCTTTTCCTTTTTGCATTAGCATTCCTGGAATTTTTTGAATTCCGAACTGATTTTCCAATTGTTTTTCAATTTCGCGTTTTTCAGACAGATTTAAAATTTTTAAGGGGGTAAATTTTTGAGTGTTCATTTTATTTTTTTGAGTTTAGCAATAAAAAAGCCCTCTGTGTTGTTGTCTTGTGGATAAATTCTGCAGCATTTAGCAACTTCTTTATTATATTTTTTTCCATTCCAGACTGTTATTCCTGGTCTGGATTTAACAGGCAAATTAATTTTTTCAATTTTTAATCTGTCGCCAAATCTATTGAGCACAAAATCAATTACTTCCTCGTTCTCTTCAGGGGCGTGCGTGCATGTGCTATAAACTATTTCTCCTCCGGATTTTAATATTCCCACTGCTGAGAAGAGTAGATATTTCTGAATACCTGAAAATCTTTTTATTAAGTTTAAATTCCATATTTTATAATTAAGAGCAGTGCTTCTTAGAGTTCCTTCTCCAGAGCATGGCGCATCAACAAGTATTTTGTCAAATTCAAATCCCCTTTCACCCACCCTTCTGCAAAAAGACGAGCCTTCTTTTTTTGTTATTATGCAATTTGTTACCCCGCATCTTTCTGTATTTGATGCAAGGATTTTTATTCTTCCTAAATTTATTTCATTTGCGATTAGTGTCCCACAATTTTTCATTTCTGAAGCAATTTGTGTTGTTTTGCTTCCAGGAGAAGCACATAAATCAAGAATAGCTTGAGAAGGCTCTGGTTTTAAAGCAATAACTGGCAACATGCTTGCAATTTCTTGCACATAGTAATATCCCAAAAGATGTTCTAGGCTTCTTCCCAATTCTCCTGGAAGAATTTCATTTTCAATAATCATAATCTCTGGATAATTCTTAAAAGGCTGCTTTATACGCCACCCTTTTTTTTCCAATCTTTCTTTTAAAGAATTCGGAGAAATCTTTAGAGTATTGCATCTAATTGATTTGACAGGCGCTTTTTCCAAAATTTTCATGTAATTTTGAAAATCTTCTTTAAGAAGCTCTTGCATTCTTTCAATAAAAAGGGGTTTCGGTTCTATGTCTTTCATATAAATTTCGCAAGGATACCCAACCTTTTAAGGTTGGGAGGAATTGCGTCCTCCTTTTCTTTTAATTAGGATTATATTTAAAATCAAGCCAATAACAGCAACTCCTGTTATTAAATAATTATAAAATAAAATATTACTCTGAATAGCATGTTTATAATTTAAAATCATATTTATCAAACTATAAACACCACCACCTATCCAAAAACCTATCCCAATATAATTATAAATTTTTTTAACCATTTTCTTTAAGAGACCCTACCCTTCAGGGTATGGGAGTATGTCATTTGCAATTACATTTTTTTATTCTTTTTTTTAAAAAGAAAAAAGGGAGCAAAATATCATTAACACAGCATGGAATAATGACTGCTACAAAAACAATAAAAAAAGATAATATAAAATAGCTTAATTGAAATGCTGAACTAAAGACTAAAAGATAAAAAAGACTAGCAAAAACAGACAGAAAAACATGTATAAAATGTGGAATTCTTGTTACTCTCGTTTTTATGCCTATTAAACTTCCAATAAGAGCTGCTATAAGAATAATTATTGGAATTTCAATTAATGGGAGATGAAAACCAGTATTAAGACCAAGAACATTTCCTCCAACCCAAGGCATAAAAATATCACTTAAGCTTCCAATAAGCAATGCTCCTATAATTCCAATAAGCAATGCATAAATTTTTTTGGGATTATATTTGTAATATATTCCTGCAGTGACGAGAGATGAGGCAAAAATATGTAAAATATGAATGCTTCTAAATAGATCTTCTGAAATGAATTTTTTAAAATAATACACTAGAAGAAGGACGGTTAGGGTTGCTATTAGTGTTGCAAATATAGTAAATGGAACATGATGCCTTAATTCGTGTAAAAATTCTTTTATTCTCATTAAAAATCACCTAAGCTCGTCTGCCTTTTTCCTTCAATGGTTTCTTTTACATCTTTACTGAAAATCTGAAAAATATTCTCTACTGCAGGAAGAATTTGCCTTTCTAAATAATATGAAATATCATACTCTCCGCTTTCTCCCGGAATTTTCACCTTTTCTCTTACAAACTTTTTCTTTTCTTTGCTCTCAGCTATGTAATACTCAATTAGATTTCCAATACTACTCGGAAGTCCTTTTTCTTTCATCTTCCGTGCTGCAATTACATGAGGGGTTATTGCTTTATATTCTGAAAGATTTTTTTGAAGCACTGTTTTTATAATAATTTCCTCTTGTTTTATTTTCCTCTTCTTTACTCTTTGAATTACCTCTTTTAGAAATTCAAACGCTTTTTTTTCATTTCCTTCTTCAAGAATTAGTTTTATTATATTACTCTGCAATTCTCTTGCTAAGCGACACCAATTTCTTCTTACTGTTTCAAAACCTCTTATTTTTATTTTTCCATCTTTTCCAATTAGAGCATATTTCTTTTTTGCCCCAAAAGTACCTGTTCTTTTTGTTACCCAGATGCCTCTTTTGAAAAAACCTTCTAATTCAAGCTCCATTACTCCTGGAAGTTCTGAATTTAATTTTGTGAGAAGTTTTTTCACGTCTTCTTCGTTTTTATTTCCTAAAAGAAAAGCTATGCTATCAGTATCTCCATAAATAACAGAATATCCTGCCTTTGTGACTTCTTCTATAATCTCTTTATTGAATTTTCTTACAAAAGCTAAAACTGATGCAGAAGATTCTAAAGAATAATATCTTGCACCGAAAAATCCAATGTATCCGTGGACTGAAGCAGATAATAATTTGAAAGCATTACTTCTTGCGAATGTGATCTGATTTGGATTTTTTTTGTATTCTTCTTTATATCTTTTCCTTTTTTCAAGAATTTCTTCCATTAAAGAAGGCAGAAATCCCTGTTTTTTTGAAAAATAAAATCTTGTTTTTTTACCTTCAAACTCTATTTCTGGAGATTCATAAGAATCTTTCTCCTCTTTTTCCAATAATGTTGATTTTGAAATATTCATAGAGATGATGATGCTCGTATGCATTGATGTGAAATCGAAAAAAGCAATTTTTTCATAAAGTCCAGGGGTTGGCTCTAATACAAAAGCACCTTCGACTTTTTTTCTATGCTTTCTTTTACCTATTTCGTCATGCGTTGGTCTTTTTTCAGGAATCTCGTTAAATCTTTCTAGATTATGTAGGATATATCCTTCTACTTGCTTTGAAAGTCCGTTTCTTGAAATATCAAAAACAGGTTCTTTTATTATTCTTGAAAATTCAAGTATATCTGGCCAAAATTTTTCAAAAAGCCCAAAAGTAAGAATTGAATCATGGAGGCAATATTCAAAATAATCCTCCCAACTCTGACTGCTAATTTTATTAAAAGAATCAAGATCAAAATTCTTTTTTTGATCTCCTAAAAACTCTTTTGCAACTTCATTTAATGAAAGTGTTTCTGATTGCATATATTGTGAATAAGCTGTTTGTATGAATTTTAGAATGTCTATATGAATTACTCCTGAAATCTTTGCAGTACCGAAATCTTTTCCAAAACCTTTTCTAAAAAATCTTGGTGAACTATCATCTAATCCAAGGTTTAAAGGAATTTTAAGTTTGTTCGCCCTGGCTTTTAGATAAGGAAGATCGAATCCGTCTGAAAAATATCCAACCAGGAAATCAGGAGAGATTTTTTTCACATATTCGACAAATTTTTCAATTAATTTCTCTTCATTATCCACATACTCTACATAACTCTGCTTATCTTTTGTTTTTTTCCAAGTTAAAACTTTCTTGAAATTCTCTGATACCAGAGAAATCATAAGAATCTCTCCTCCGCCAATTCTTAAATCATTTGTTTCAATATCATAAGAAAGAATTTTTGGAGAGAATTTTTTGTCTTCAATTTTTTTTAGAGATTCCAATTCAATACAAAAATCAACATCTAGATTTTCAACTCCTGAAAACTTTTCGTTTGCGAATTCTCCAGAAATCTCATACCAGCACAAAGGATTTATTTTTCTTTCAATTATATAATGCGTTATAAAACCCAAGTCATAACCTCTTCTGCACTCTATTTCAGGAAATCCCAATTTGTTTGCAATATCATGCAAATCCTTATAGTTTGTGGCAAAAATCTTTAGAGCTTTTACTTTTTTTCCCAGGAAATTTTTCTCGTGAAGTTCAACATTTTCTACCCTGGTTTGCCTGCCTTTAAGATTAAGCTTTATTTTTTCTATTTTTTCGATTAATTTATTTATTTTTTTTGAATTTATCTTTTCCTTAAGAATAGCCCAAAAATAAATGTCACAAGAATCCATTACACAAATCCTTTTTCCTTGGCTATTTCTTCCAATTATTTTAACATAATTTTTTCCGCAAAAATCAAAGTAGTCATAATCAAATGGAATAAAATCGGTCTTCATGATTGTTGCAAAAAGAGTTTATCTTATTTAAATCTTCAGAATTTTTATTTCAAAAGATTTAAATACTACTGAATAGGGGTGATAAGATGGTAAGAAAGGTAGAACAAAAGAGAATGCTTGATTATGTGGTGTCAAAATTAGAAAGTTCTGGAGAAAAAATAATTCCCTCAAAAAGAAATATTTTGGGGAAAATAGAATCAAATCTTATTTTTGTAGGAGATAACGGAGTTGTTCTTCTTCTTGATAAAATTTATCCAAAAGATTCATTCAGATACCTGCATAATATTGCAAGCCAAAGCAAAGAGCGTGTTGCTTCTGTTGTTTTTAAGGATGGAGAAACCTTTTTTAGAAGTGCTGCTGAAAAGAATTATTTTAAAAAAGATCATAAGTTAAGCCTTAAAAATTATAATGCTGAGGATATGCAGAGAATGATTTTACTACGACCTGAAGAAATAATTCTAACCCAAAAAAATTTTGGACAAATTCAATATTTTCAGCCAGAATCTTCAAGAATGAGAGAAGGGCTGGAAACTTTTAGATTTAAACCAGTTAAATTTGATTATTCCCATATAAATTCAGACTATGGATTTAAACCAGAAAATACATCTTCAAAAAGATTACATATCTGGAATCGAAGACAACACTTTACAGGACCCTTATTTTTAGATACTTTTCTTTTAAAAGAAGAAAGATAATTCTTGTTTATTTAGTTAATTATTTATATTTGATAATTATTAGAATATTATGGGATTGAACATTAAAGACATTATTCCTCGAAAAGAAATAGATATCTCAAGCTTGAAAGAAAAAGATGTTTGTGTTGATGCCTATAACATGCTTTATCAGTTTCTTTCAACAATAAGGCAACCTGATGGGACTCCTTTAATGGATAATAAGAAACGTATTACTAGTCATCTTTCTGGAATTTTTTATAGAAATGTTAATTTACTTATAGAAGGGATAAAATTGATTTATGTTTTTGATGGAAAACCACCTTCTCTTAAAACGAATACTCATAAATTAAGAGAAGAAGGGAGAGATCTTGCAAGAGAAAGATATGCCAGGGCAAAAGAGGATGAAGATATTGATAGAATGAGGCGTTATAGTTCTCAATTAATACGACTTGATGAAGATATGATAAAAGAAAGCAAGGAGCTTCTTGAGGCTATGGGTGTTGTTGTTATTCAAGCTCCTGGCGAAGGAGAAGCAGAGGCAGCTTATTTAAACAAGATAAATTCAGGAATTTATGCAACTGTCAGCCAAGATTATGATTGTCTTTTGTTTGGAGCTCCAAGACTTATCCGAAATCTTAGTTTAGCGCGAAGAAGAAAAACTTTTTCCGGATGGGTTGAAATAAATCCAGAATTGATTGAACTTGAAAAAGTTCTGAATTTTTTAGAAATAAATTTAGACCAATTAATATGCTTAGGAATTCTGGTTGGAACTGATTATAATCCTCGGGGTCTTTTAGGCATTGGTCCTAAAAGAGCTTTAGAAATTGTTAGAAAATATAGGCAACCTGTTATAATCTTTAAAAATGTTGAAGAGCAGATTATGAGTCTGCCTGAAAAAGACAGATTTGATTGGAAAGAAATATTTGAACTTTTCCATAAACCAAATGTAATTAAAGCTGAAATTAAATTTGGAAAAATTGATGAAGAGAAAATAAAGAAAATTCTTGTTGAAGAGCACGACTTCTCAGAAGAAAGAGTTGACAAACAAATAGAAAAATTAAGAGAATTAAAGGAAAAAAAGAAACAAAAAGGATTGAGTGAGTGGGTGTAAAGAAATTCTTTAATACTTAATTCGATAAAATGTTCTCCATAGAGCGCCAGATAGTCCTTCTTTCTCCATTCTTTTTCCAGCTCTTTGAGCTTCTACCTCATAGCGATTTCTTCTAATTCTTTCATCTAATGCAAGTTTTTGATTATATCTTTGAGCAGCTCTTTGGTCTAGATATTTCTGCCTTGAACTTGGCTCTTTTTGAGATTTTTTTGAAACAGAATTTTCTAGATTTTTTGAAGTTTTCTTTTTATATGGTCTTTCTCTATCAATTAATCCCGCAAGCCCAGCAGCACCAGCACCAACTACAGAAGCTCCCAGAGTAAGATAACCAAGATTTTGAACTGCTTCAGCAGACTCTGCTTCCCCAAATACAATTACCCCTAGTCCTGCTATTCCAACTTTTGCAGCAGTTCCCATAGCTTTTTTTAAATCATATGTCATAATTCTTTATAGAAATTGTAATTTATAAAACTTTCTATTGTTGTTACTTTTTAGGAGTTAAATAAGAGAAATTATCTTCCAAATCTTCTTTCTGCAGCCCCTCTTCCAAATCTTCTAGCATATCTTTCCACAGCTCTTCTACTTACAAACCTATTTCTTGCTGGTTTTTCTCCCCCTCTTCTCATACCCTGTTGATAGGCAAAACTAGGGCTACCACCACTAGGACCTGCGTAAGGTGGGACACCCCTTCTTGTTCTTTTAAAGAAAAAACCAATTAAGATTACTAGAATTCCTAAATATATTAAAATCTCTATTCCAAAATTAAAGCCAGCAAATATCATTAAAATTCCTGCCAATATAATTACCCATTTAGGCTTTGCTTTTACTTTTCCTAGGGCATATCCTCCTAATCTTTTTGCAGATTTTCTTTTCCAAATAAAAACTCCAAGAACAAAAGCAATTCCTCCTATTATACCTAGAAATGTTTTTTCATAAACAAGGTCTGTGAAAAAAGCAATGTAGAAAAGAGAAAAGCCAAACAATATTAAAGATATCCCAATGCCAAGATATTTTATTGTCAATCCGGCCATTAAAAGAACCGCTACTGAAATTATTGGATAAAGGATGCTGTTATCAATTCCCCAGCCATAAAATAAACTAGCCAAATCAAAATTTGAACGATATATTCCATAACTTATCAAGGCAGAAATTGCAAAAGCCAAAACTCCTGCTATTGGTTTGTTTGGTTGTCCATAGGAATCTTTGAAAACTCTCGATAGGGCATAAAAAAGAACAGCAAAGAAGATTATAAACAGAGTCACAAAAATTACATTTTCTGAACCAATTCTATCAAGAAACGAAGTAATAGAAAAACTTCCGCCATAACCACTATAAAACTGTGCACTCACAAGTTTAATCATTAAAAGTGATACAAAAGATGCTATAAGCCCCTTTTTCATGTTTTTTTTAAGGATTTAATATTTATAAATATTGATATGATTTAAAAGACATGGAGAATAGGAAAGTTCAAAATAAAAGTAAATTAAGAGCTTATGATATTTTAGGAAATATTATTCTATTAAAATTTCCAAGAGATTTTAAAACAACCGATAAGAAAAAATTTGCAGAGAAAATTCTTAGAAAACATAAATCAGTTAAAACAGTTCTTGAGAAAATTGGAAAGTTTAAGGGGAGGCTTAGAAAACAAGAAACAAAATATCTTGCGGGAGAAAAAACCAAAGAGGTTTTGTATCGGGAGAACAGATGCGTTTTTAGATTTTCTGTAGATAAGACTTATTTTTCTTCAAGACTTAGTAATGAAAGAAAAGAAATTGCAGAAAAAATAAAAAAAGGAGATGAAGTTTTAGTTATGTTTGCGGGAGTGGCCCCTTATTCAATTGTAATAGCAAGAAATTCTCAAGCTAAAAAAGTGTACTCTAATGAGCTAAATAGAGAAGCAAACAAATATGCCGTATTGAACATTGAACTAAACAGATTAAAAGATAAAATTGAATTATTGCCCGGAGATATAAAAAAAGTAGCTGCTAAATTAAAAAATTTAAAGAAAAAATTTGATGTTATTGTCATGCCTCGTCCACAATTGAAAAATAGTTTTTTGAAAGAAGCATTTATGCTAAGTGGCAAGGGTACGAGAATTTTTTATTATGATTTTTGCAAAGAAGACGAAATTGAGAATGTTGTCGAAAAGATAAGAAGCGAAGCAAAAAAAACACACAAGAAAATTAAGATTTTAAGAATTAAGAAAGCAGGAGAAATCGCACCATATAAATTCCGTTTTAGAATAGATTTTAGGATTTTATAAATTTTTAAAGATTGCTGTAATTTTTTTCTGCTTTTATTGCCATCGGAGCTTCTCCCCCGTGCCAGGTAAATCTCGGGCGAATTTTTGCAGAATATAATCTTTCGGAATTATCATCAAGAATTATTGCAGAACCTTTTAATGTTGGAAGATCATCCATATTTTTCTTTATTCCTTCAAGAATATATGATTGCATTATGTAATTTAAAGATTCTAAATCTGGTTTAGAAGTTACCCTATGAGCAATAACAATATCTGACTGAGTCATTACGTCTCTATGAATTTGTCCTGGTTGCTGCGTGGCGATAACTAAAGAAATTCCTGGTTGTCTGCCCTCTCTTAAAAGCTGAACCAATGCATCTGTCGCAACTGTTTTCTCATTTAATGGCAAAAATTCATGACCTTCATCAATGAAAATCCAGACTAAAGGATATTCTTTTTTTTCAATACCTGAAAGCATGTCAAGTCCACGCGAGACAGATTTAACTTCCTCTTTTTTTCGAGCATCCATTCTTTGATTAAAAATCTTTCTTGAAATAAGACTTATAGCTAATGCTTTTATGTTAAAAGCCCCTACAGAGTTATAGGCGCTTAAATCTAAAATAGTTGTTTTTCCTCCTGAAATTAAATCTTTTATTGGTGTTGCTTCACTACCTTTTTTTGCAAATATTCCCCAGGTGTTCGCAGCCTCAAAAAATCCCGTTGCTGCATTTTTAGTTTCTAAACTGGTTTTTTCTTCTTTTTCAATAGCTTTTATTATATCATCAATACCAAAATCTTTTTCTGCTTTTAATTTTGATAAGATTTTTTGAATTAGAATTGAAACAGGATGTGTTAGATCTAATCCAAATGTTATAATCCAGTCTTCTGAGTTTAATTCTGAAACACTAAGAGCAAAAGATTCATCGATAGGAATTCCTTTTTCAAGATATTTTTCGTAATGTCCAAAAGGAACAAAAATTTTTACGGGCAGATTTTTTGGTTTAAGCTCAAACTCTTCAAGAAGTCTTCTATCTTTTTCATTTTTAAATTTCATTGTCCAATATATTCCCATTGTGTCAAATATCAATGAACCAATATTTTGACTAGCTTCTTTTGGAAGATTAGCTAATTCTTCCGCAATAACACCAAGAGTGTAGCTTTTTCCACTTCCTCTTTTTCCTGCAATAAGAATAACATGGCTTCTTGCAATATCCATAAAAATCTTATTGCTTAGAGAAGTATATTGCCCCATTTTTACATAACCTTTTCCAAGAAAAATCAATCCTCTTTCTCCAAAAGCACTTTTATCAGCAGCATTTCGTCCGATTATAACATCATAAGTCATATTAACTCTTAGGCAGGGAGATTTATAAAATTAGTTATAGATTAAGAAAAATCTTATTGGGAGTTATTTAGATAGTTTATTTCTTCTTCAGTTAATCTTAGCTCTTTTTGAACCTGGGGTTTTAGAAGAAATTGCTTTATTGTGGGAAATTCTTTAAGTGCTCGTTTTTTTCCAATATGAACATAAGACGCGTATTTTTGTGCAATTGATTTTTTCTTTTCTATTCTTTGATTATTTAACCACATCTTTAGTATTCTTGTTGGTTTTGTATAATTTGTAAATCCGGTCTTCTCGCTTTTTTTTGAGCTAGAGATTCCATAAGAAAGAAAAGCGTTCCCATAAACTAAAAATCTCCAGTATTGTTGTTTATAAATCCTATTTCTAAAGATGTCGACCTTGCTTAATAGTTCGTATGCTCTTGCAAGTTCTTCCGGATTATATTCTTTTGGAAGATTTTCTTCAATCCAAAGAAGAATTTCATCCATGGGTTTATTCACAGAATCAAAGAGATTTAGAAGTGAGTTATCTGGTTTCTCTTTTAGAATTTTTCTTAGAACATTGAAAATATCTATCTCTTTGTTTCGTTCATCAACTAAAAATTCAGATGGATCTGCAAGACTTGCAGCTACTTGCAAATCATTTATCGCTGCTCTTATATCTCCTTTGGCCTTTATTGTAATGCTTGTTAGAATATCTTCTTTCAGAAATTTTTTTTCTTTTCTTAGAATTTCTATTAAAGCATTTTTTATTGTTTTATAATCAATTTCTTTTAATGGTATAATTTCTGCTTTTTTTCTTAGTTCACGGAATTTTTTATTCCAAATGTCATTTGCAGTTATTATCACTAGTTGTTGAGTTGATTCAATTATCCTTAATAATTCTGAAAGCCCACCCCGATCAGCGTCAGAAATACCATCCACTTCATCTATAAGAAGAAATTTGCCTTTTTTTGTCAATGATTTTTGCTCTGTTGCTGGTCCGAGAGTTTCTTTAAGCTTTTCACCTCCTCTTAAATCAGAAGCGTTTAACTCAAAAATTTCATAATTTGATTCGTTTGCCATTACATAGGCTAGAGCAGTCTTTCCTATTCCGGGCGGACCATAAAGAATTACTGCTTTTTTATCTGTCTCGAATTTTTTAAATTTATCAATAAAATTTTTTAATTCTTCAATAGCTAGTTCTTGCCCTTTAATTTCTGAAAAATATTTTGGCTGATATTTCTTTGTCCAATTCATTTTAAGCAAACCTCTTTTTTAATATCACCCTTTTCCCAATCCTGCTAAAACAAAACTCGCGATAAGTGCCTGAAGCTGAATAAATGGGTCTGAGCCCTCAACAATTCTAAATTCTGCTTCTCCTGTTTTTTCTGTGAGTTTAACTTTTAATTCTGGTTCAATTTGGAGATTCCAAATTTCTTTTTGAATTGCTTTAATCACATCTTGACCTGAAATGCTTTCTTTTAGCATTACATCAAGAAGCTTTTCTCTTGCGTTCTTAAAATCTCCTGAAAGCGCATAATCAAGAACTACAAGAATATCCTTTGGTTTTGCGTTTGAAATAACTGTTGAAACAAGTTCTGGAGAAATAATAGGGGATATTGAGGCTGTTGATTGTAGAATGTTGATTATTTTTCTGCAATCTCCTTCACTTCCTTCATAAAGCATTTCTACAGCTTCATTGTTTATTTGAAGTTTTTCACCAACTTCAATTTTTCTTATTACTCTTTCAGCATCTTTCTTTTCTAATAACTTGAATCTAAAAATAGCACAACGAGATTGAATCGGGTCAATAATCTTGCTTGAATAGTTACACGAGAGTATGAATCTGCAGGTTGCCGAATAATTCTCCATTGTTCTTCTTAATGCTTGTTGGGCTTCAGGAGTTAAGGCATCTGCTTCATCTAGGAAAATAATCTTAAATGGCACGTTTCCTAAAGATTTTGTTCTTGCGAAATTCTTTACTTTTTCTCTTACGACATTAATGCCTCTTTCATCGCTTGCATTAAATTCTAGATAATTTTCACGCCAATTTTTTCCAAAAAGTTCTTTTACAATTATAAGTGCTAAAGTTGATTTCCCGGTTCCAGCAGGCCCAATAAAAAGAAGATGAGGTATATTTAGCGAATTTGTAAGTGATTGAACTTTTTTTACTATGTCGTCCTGCCCTACAACATCTGGAAAAACACTTGGCCTGTATTTTTCTGTCCAAATTTCACTTGTCATAGTAATTTATTTTCAATATAACTTATAAACATTATGGGGGTGATTTAGCATAAAACTCGGCTATAAAGAATTCTTACTATATTTCAAATTATTTGCTTCTAGCCCTCTTTAGTTTTCTCTTGCGCTTTTCTTTCTTCAGGCGTTTTCTTTGCCACTTCCACCTCATCTGGCGCTTCTTTTTCCACCTTCTTGATGAACGTTTCATGATAAATTCTGGAGAAATTTGTTTTTAAAGTTATCTGA
>CAZKUJ010000003.1:0-38499 GCA_964555925.1 Candidatus Woesearchaeota archaeon | reverse complement strand
TTTTGAAAGACTTTGTCCTTCTCCTATCAAATAAGCTAAAAGAGCAGAATAAATTCCAAAAATAATTGCAACAAACATAACTCTTCCACCCCATTTACCCAGATATTTATTTGAATATCCTGGTAATTGATATATTTTTTTTGTTCTTAATGTAATTTCACCCATGCAGAGGCCTACAAAAAGAAGAATCAATCCTAAAAAAATAAGCCAAAACAAACCTATAAAAAATCCTGCTTTTGCAAAAACATACGGAAGTCCGAGTATTCCTGCCCCTATTATAGTTCCTGTTAAAGTAAATGCTGCTGAAAAAAATTTCCTCTTTTTATTCATCATTTTAACAGGCTCGGAGATTTCTAATGAAATGCCAAGTCTTCAGCCTAAT
Organism: Candidatus Woesearchaeota archaeon; assembly: GCA_964555925.1. Classification (GTDB taxonomy): domain Archaea; phylum Nanobdellota; class Nanobdellia; order Pacearchaeales; family GW2011-AR1; genus ASMP01. The sequence continues at coordinate 38,117 of CAZKUJ010000003.1, read as the reverse complement.
ATAGGCTCGGAGGGAATCGAACCCTCATTTTTCGGTCCGAAGCCGAAGAGTCTATCCGTTGACTTACGAGCCTTTGCTAAGCCTTTCAAAATAAAAATAAGTTAGGTTTTTATATGTTAATATTTTAATATTTAAATGCCATCAGATAAGCGTGTGCAAAAGATTCACCATATACATTTAAAGAAGCACCACAAATGGATTATTGGAAGCTTTACATCTTTGATTCTTATTTTAATGGTAACTTTAAGCATATTTACATATATGATTTTTGTTCGGCAAGAGCTTCATTATAAAGTATTTGATAAGCAAATAAATGAACTAAGATTAGAAACAAAATCAGACATTGGTTCTTTGTCAGATGGCCTTATTTCAATTAAAGAAGAACTCAAGCAAACAAGTTCACAGCTAGGAATCATTTATGAAGAATTTAATTACTTAAAAGCTTCTGTTGGAGAAGATTTTTCAGGAATAATTGAAACAGTTATTTCTTCTGTAGTTACTGTAAAAACAGATTTTGGACAAGGAACAGGTTTTATAATTCATGATGAAGGGTTTATTGTGACCAATGCACATGTTTTAGCAGATAGTTTTGGAGGATTAGCCCCAAATATAAGAATAATTACATATCAACAACAAATAATTAATGCAGATTTTGTTGGTTATAACAGCACATTTGATATAGCTCTATTAAAAATTGAAGGAAGCCCATACAAGCCATTAAATTTAGAGGATTCAGAAACAGTACAAATTGGAGAGAAGGTGGTTGCAATTGGAAATCCCCTTGGACTTCAGTTTTCTGCTTCTCAAGGAATTGTTTCGGCTGTGCACCGAGAAGGATTAAATGGAGTAAATTCCTATATACAAACTGATGCTGCATTAAATCCAGGAAATTCAGGTGGCCCATTAATAAATAAAAAAGGCCTGGTAATTGGAATAAATAATTTCAAAGTTGGAAGTGCAGAAAGTCTCGGCTTTGCTCTTGAATCAAACTTTATAAAGGAATCTGTAAATGAAATTTCATCGAAAGCTCTGAATAGAATACTCTTAAATTAAAAATGACAAAAAAAGAAAAACAATCTAATGAAGGTATAACAGCAAAAAAAGAAGATTTTAGTAAGTGGTATTCTCAAATTATTGAAAAAGCAGAGATAGTTGATACTCGTTTAGAAATCAAAGGATTTATCGTAATAAGACCATGGGGAACTCTAATTATAGAAAAAATGTATGATTTTTACGAGGAAGAGCTTCAAGAAAAAAATCATAAGCCAGTAATAATGCCCTCTGTAATTTCAGAGGCAAATTTAAAAAAAGAATCAGATCATGTTCAGGGATTTACGCCAGAAGTTTTTTGGCTTAAGACAGAAAAAGGAGAGGACAGACTCGCTCTTCGTCCAACAAGTGAAACACTTTTCACACCTATGTTCAAACTTTGGATTAGAAGTCATAGAGATTTGCCATTAAAACTTTACCAAAGAGGTTCTGTATTTAGATTAGACACAAAAGCAACTCGTCCTTTAATTAGAGGGCGTGAATTTCAATGGATAGAATCTCACAATGCTTTTGCAACAAAAAAACAAGCAGAAGACCAGGTTTTAGAAGATATCCAGATTACAGAAAGCATTATGCATCAGAAATTCGGAATTCCATTTCTTCCATTAAAAAGACCCACCTGGGACAAATTTGCTGGTGCTGAATACACCATAGGTTCTGATGTTCTTATGCCAGACGGAAAACTAATTCAACAACCTTCGACACATTTAATGGGGCAGAAATTTTCAAAAGCATTTGATGCGAAATTTAAAGACGAAAAAGGAAGGGAGGATTATCTATGGACAACAGCATACGGCCCGGCAATTTCAAGAATTTTGGTGTCTGTAATATCAACGCACGGAGATGACAAAGGACTAGTGCTTCCATTTTCTATATCTCCAACACAACTAATAATTGTGCCAATTTATACAAAAGAGAATAAAGAAAAAATAATTTCATACGCGAAAAAAATAAAGAACAAGCTTAAGGACTACCGAGTTGAAATTGATAGTAGAGATTTTTATACTCCTGGTTGGAAATTTAACGAATGGGAATTAAAAGGTGTTCCCTTTAGAATTGAAATTGGTGAAAAAGAACTGAAAAAGAACAATTTAACTTTATTTGTAAGAGATATTATGAAAAAAGAAATTCTTTCTTTAAAAAATCTTAACAAATTAAAGAAATATGCAGAAGAATTTGACAGTAGATTAAAGAAAAATGCTGAAAAATTATTGGAAAGCAATATAATAAATTGTAAAACAAAAGAAGAAATTAAAAAAACAATTAAAGAAGGCAAAATCGCAAAAACAAATTTTTGCTCAATAGAAAAAGAGGGAATAAAATGCGCAGAATATGTTGAAAAGGAAATCAGTGCAGAGGTTCGGGGATCCCTTGCAACAAAAAAAGAAATTCCTTCTGGAAATTGCGCCATATGCAACAAGCCTGCAAAAGAAGTTGTTTATATTGGGAAAAGTTATTGAAAATTAACCGATAAGTCTCTTAAGGTTCTCTCTAAATTTCTCTAAATCTTCTATATTGAGTTGTCCACCAACAGCATTTTCATGGCCTCCGCCACTAGCATTCTCAAGACCCTTTATTGCTTCAATTATTACTTCTCTAACTTTCTTTCCCCTCATAGAAACATTCGCTTTTGCTCCCTTGATATAAACAACAACAATTATTTTCTCTGGAAAAAGATAGTATAATTCATTTGAAAGATTTCCACTTATGCTTAAATCTCCACCATATTGAAAAAAAAGCATTTTCTCTTTATTTCTTCCAATAGGGCTTGCTTTTTTCAATAAATCCCGATATTTTATTTCTATTTGCTTAAATCTCCGGTGCATTGTATAATTCTTACTATTTTCTTCAAGAACCTCATAAGGTGTTTTGACTTTTATCATAAATCTTACCATATTCATTACATTTGTTGTTGTATCTTTAAGGGCAAAATCCATAAGTCTTGCAATTCTTCCGATTTGAGAGCGATAATAAATGTCTGGGGGATATTTTGATGAGGCCGCTAAATCTGGATATTTTTTCCTGAAGAAATTATAAAATTTAGGCATAAACTGGTCTGCAACGCATCCAACCATAGCTATCCATAAATTATCTTTTTTATCAGTTATTTGATAGCAAAGAGCGGTTACAGGTTCATTTTTTTTAGACCGATTAAATAAAGGATTGTAATAAGAAACAAAATGAGGGATCAGTTCTTTTTCAATAGCATGATGATCTATCCAAACCACAGGAATATTTATTTTTTCTACTTCTCTGAAGAATTCCTCAGAAACAACAGGTTTATCTAAAATAAAAATATAATCTGCTCTGAATTCACTTACTTTTCTAAGATAATCTTTATCTAATCCTGGAAAAGATCTTATTGGAACACCCCTCCCTCTTTCAATATATCTCTGGAGCAAAAGAAAAGAACAAAATCCATCCGGATCATTATCAAAGAAAAATATTGGATTTTGAGCTTTTGAGAGGTGCTCTTTTATTTCTTCAACTTGTTTTTTTGTAAGCATGATTTGGATTAGCAAAATAAAGTATTTAAACTTTAATTAGACATTAATCAAATTTTTCTGAAAATTGATAATTATTGACTATATTATCTATATAACGAGGATTATTATCTATCTGAATTTCATCTAAATAAAAACCGGTTAATTTAACAATTATATTAAAAATTTATTTTGAATTAAATTCTCTTACCCATAAGAATTTTTTCTTTTAGATTTTTAATTTCATCAAAAAGTGAATCAACAAAATTCTCATTTTTGAATATGGCTGTTAAAGATTCTTTATCGACATTGAATAGTTTATCTGGAGTTTTGAACATGTTCAAAAGAATTTTTACATCTTTTTTAAGCAGATTGGTTTTAGAAAGAATTCTCATACCTTTAGATGAAATTGGTTTATCGTGAAGCTCCCCAAAAAGGAATCTAAGAATATTTGAGGTTTCAAGTAAAAAATCAAAATTCATATTCTTTAACATATCGTCTTTTTTTATTCTTCCAGAAGAGAAATAATCCTTGATTATGCTTTCTCTTTCTTTATTTAGATTCTTTATCAGTTCTCTTAATCTCATACTAACTATAATTCCTTCTTTTCCAAGTTCAATTAGATATCTTTTAACATTTTCAGATATTCTTCGTATTATTTCTGCAGTCTGCAAAACCCCACAAACATCGCTCATAGTTGTTAAATTAGTAATCTCCAAAACATTAAGATGAGAAAGAAGTTCATCAAAAATATCTTTTTGTTTTTCTAAAATTTGTAAAGTCTCGGCAGCTCTTCTCAAAATTTCAGATGTTTCTTCAAGATAATGGCTTTCATTTCCAAAATATAGTGAAATCTTTCTTCTTCTTTCAGACACAGCGATTACGATTGTTTGAAACTGCTTTGCTGTTCTTTCTGCTGCCTTATGTCGCGTACCTGTTTCTTTTGTTGCAATTTTAACACTTGGGCTTAAAAGAGTGTTAGCGTATAGAATTTTTTTTAAATCAGCAGAAACAACTATTGCCCCATCCATTTTTGAAAGCTCTACAAGTTTTGATGGGCTGAATTTACAATTAATTCTAAATCCTCCATCTATAACACTATACAAACCCTCTTTTTCAAAAACAATCAATGCACCCATACCTGCATGAAGAATATCATCTAAGGCTGTTCTTATGGCTGTTCCCGGAGAAAATATTTTCAAAACATCTATTATGTTCTTTTTTTCTTCCAAGCTCTCTTTTTTAGGGGGGGATTTGGTAATTTCTTTTTTAGTATCTTCTTTCATCTCTTCTTTTACTTCTTTTTTTATATTTTCTAAAGGTGCTATTTCCAGATTAGAAATCGATTTTTCCTCCATAAATAGCAAAAAATATTATCCCTATATAAATTTTTATCTAAATTTTCTCAGGACATATTTTATTTCACAGAAGCCCAAAGCAAAGGAATAGCTATTGTTGCGTCACAAAAAACATCCACATAATCTTGGTTTTTTTTTGCATCAGATTTTAATTTTCCCCAGGAAATTCCTTCTTCAAGGGGTGCTCCAGAGCTTCCTCCTGGTTCTGGCCTATCTACGGTTATCTGAATCCCATAATCAGCTCCTGTAGAAACTTGTAGACTTTGTTGAATAAAATTTTTAGGCACTCCGCCCCCGATGTAAATAACCCCTTTCTTTTTTGAATTCCATGAAATATCAATAATTTTTTTCATATCCTCAAAAACATCTATATTCAATGTTTTTCCAGACGCAAGCCTGCCCCAAACCATAAGTCCGATTCCTGAATCTGAGATGCCTGGACAAAAAACAGGAATCTTTTTTTCATAACAGGTTCTTAAAAGGTTGTTTCCCTTTTCCGGCAACAATTCTCCGATTTTTTCAAGAAAAGAAGTTATGTCTTTACAATTCTGAAATTTTTCCCAATTTTCTTCAAAAAACCCCTCAATTTTTTCATAAGTAGTATTTTTCATGAAGACATTATGAATTCTATCAAAGCCCTTTTTGGAAAAATCCACATCATCCCAAATATCGCACGAGTAATGAAACTCTCCCAAAGCTTCTGCCAAGTCATGTGTAAGATTTGCTCCAGTAGTCACAAAAACATCAATTTTATCCTCCTTTATCATATCAATAAGTATATCTTTCATTCCAGCAGGAACCATTGCACCAGCAACCCCTAAAAAAATCGTGCAATTCGGATTCAAAAACATTTTCTTCATTATTTCTGAAGCCTGCCCTATTTTTCTAGCTCCGAAACCTGCTCCTTTCATTTCATTAACTATTTCAGAAACTCGCATGTCTTTTGTAACTTTTATTGGTTTTATCTTTTCCATGTAACTTTTCTTTTGCAATATTTTCAATTTCTCTAAAAAGTAAGCTGTTTATAAAGCTATTCGCATATTCAAAAAACATATGTGCTGTTAGATAAGAATCTTTTTAAATCAAAATATCTATTAGTTTCCATGGATAAATGGTTTGAACTTATACTTGGTCTGATCCTACTTACAGGAGTTATTTTAATAGGGTGGGCCTCTTCAGCATATTCTTGGGTTTTGTTTGGCAAAGATTTTAATTTTTTACATGCTGCCTGGGTTTTCTTTAAGGGTGGAATTTTTTGGTTTGTTGCTATGGTGGCTCTTTTTCTTATTATATTGGGCATAAATGATCTAAGAAATTAGATGAATCTATCCTATCTACGAATTCTAATTGGTGCTAAATTATCAAATAGTGTTGAATTATCTAAGAAAGAATATAAAACTGCCTTCAATAAGTGCTGCAATAATTAAAAGGGGGATTATTACAAATAGGAAAACTCGTAAAGATTCACGTAGATAATTTCTAAAAGAGATTATTTTATTTTTTTGGAACAAAAATGTTCCAAGTTTAAGTCCAAGGCCCAATGAAAGAAATAAGGCAGGTAACTCAAAAATTCCGTGTGGAAAAAGTCTCCAAAGAACAAAAATTCCTTCAACTTGCGCAGATTTAATAGCAACAAATCCGAGAATATACCCATTAAGGGCGCAGATCATTGCAGAAAAAAAACCAAAGAAAATTCCAGATATCATTCCAAAAAAACTGCTTTGAATGTTATTCAAAAAAATAAAATTAATCAGTTCTAAATGAGACATTCCTTCTGTTTTATTAAGCAAATTCTCAATAAATTCTAAAATTTTTTGTTCAATGAGTTCAGGAGCCGGAATAAATGCCCCAATTAAAACAAAAAGAATAAAAAAACCCAAAATAATCAGAATATAATTTCTAGATTCTGAAATATAATTCCCGCATTTCCTATAATTTTCTTTTATACAAAATTGGAATTTTTTTTTGTTTTTTTCTTTCATTTTTATTAATTTGATAATTTTGAATTAAAACTTTTTTCATTAACTAAAAACCTTTTTTAGATATTCTGTTTTTCTTCGATATTTTCTTTTTAGATATATTCCATAAAGTATTCCAATAATTAATCCTCCCAAATGAGCTGTATTTCCTATAGGAATGTCTCCTGCAATAGACACAAACCATAAAACAATTAAAATTCCAGGACCCGCATATTTGATTTTTATTGGAATGGGAATAAACATAATAAAAACAGGCAGATTTGGAGTTAGAAGAACCAATAAACCCACCAATCCGAACAAGGCCCCTGATGCGCCGACTGCAAAAGTATTGAAATCAACAGTGAAGATTAATGAAGCAAGGACAAAAAATAATCCTGCAAAAAGGCCAGAACCCATATAAAAGAAAAAATATCTTTTTGCTCCGAGTATTCTTTCAATAAGACTTCCTACAAAAAGCAGAGAAAACATGTTTGCAAAAATATGGAAAATTCCTCCGTGCATAAACATACTCGTAACAAAAGTCCAGAGATATTTGCCTTGCAAAATGTTTGACGGTTTTATTGCGATGGAGTCTATTGGAATATCTAATCTCAGAAGAATCGAAAAAAGAACAAAAGCTATGATATTTATTAGAATTAAAGATATTGTAACATTAAGGCGGCCGAGAATTTTTCTTTTTTTTGGATAAAAATTATGCTGTCTTTTCATTCTAAATCATTTAGATTTCTTCTTTTTTCTTTTATTTTTTGATTTTTTTCCGGCTTTTTTCTTGACGAGTTTTTTCCTTAAAATTTTTTTAGATTTTGGTTTTGTTTTTTTCTGTTTTTTAATCTTAATTTTTTTGCTCGCAGATTTCTTTTGTTTTGAAATTCTTTTTTTATTGATGGCTTTCTTCTTTTCTTCCTTGGTTCTTTCTCGAGATCTCTTTTTCTGAGTTTTCTCCAATTCTTTGTTAATTTCTTCGTCTATAAGACTCAAATCTTTTTTTAATTTTTCAAAATTTTTTCTCATTTCCTTTATGGCTTTCACATTATCTTTCAAAACAAAGATAGAACCGCATTCATTGCAAGTAAAATTGTGCAGAAGTGCATTTTCTTCATTAAGTTCTATATTACATCTGTCACAAAAATAGAACCTTTTAGTTTCTCTGCTTTTTGCTTGATGCTCCAATTGCTCTAATTTTTTAAGATATTCATTTCTTAAAAATTCAAGGCATTTTAAGATTTCAATTTTCCAAAAATAAGTATACCACCCTTTTCTTTTATCCTTTTTTCTTATTGAAGAAACCAAACCATAATCTGAAGCCTTGTATAAAATATTCCTTATTTGATTAACTGTCAGATTAAGTTTTTTGGCGATTATAAATTCATTAACGTACTTCGGCGCGTCCAAAAGATCTGTGATTTCTTCTGCAGGTTTTCCCACAGCAAGAGCCATAGAATCTTTAAGAAATTTGTTTAGCATTTCAAGTTTAAAGCCAGTTTAAATAGATATTTTTCGGTTTGTTCCTCTACAAAATCAGCAAAAGACAATTTAATAACTTTTAGTTTAGATTATTTCTTTATAAAGAGTAAAGGTTTTTAAACCTGTAGGATATTTTATATATATCAGAAAATCTATATTCAATTAACAAATGGGATTATTTGGTAAAAATAAAAAAGAGGTAAAGAAAGAGGTAATTCCTTCATTGCCAGATTTGCCAAAATTGCCTGATTTTCCTTCATTAGAAAAAGAAGAAAAAATCAGATACGGTTTACCTAGTTTTCCTTCTAATTCTTTAGGTGCAAGATTTTCACAAGACACTATTAAAGGTGCTATTTCTGGAAGTGAAGATGAATTTGAAGAGGAATATGAAATGTCTAAAAGTCCAATAAAAAAAGTTATGACTAGAGAAATAAGAGACCAACCCCTAAAAATTTTTGAAAAAGAAATTTCGAAAAAGCCTTACGAAAAAAATGCAAGAAGAATTTTTGAGAGCGGAACCAGCGCAGAAGAACCAATATTCGTAAGAATAGATAAATTTGAAGAATCTCTAAAAATTTTTAGCAATATAAAAAAGAAGCTTTTAGAAATTGAAAAAACTCTTGAAGAAATGAGGAAAGTCCGAGAAAAGGAAGATCTCGAACTTCGTGAATGGGAGAACGAGATAAGATTAATGAAAGGGCACATAGAAAAAGTTGATAGAGATATTTTTTCTAAAATCTAAAAGAGTTAATTAAAATTCATTATTTTGCATAAATTTTCAAATAAAATGTCTAAAGATACTACGATACACATAAAATTAGATTATGGAGAAGCAGTAATTGCTAAAAAGAATGTTCTTTCTTCTGAAATGAGGTTGTTGAAACTTGCGCAGGCAGTAAGAACATATGGGGAGTATCGAATAAGAGAATCAGAGTTAAAAAGAGATTGTGCTAAGAAAATTAAAGATATAAAGACAAATATAGGAAAATTGCAGAGAAATCTCCCCAAACCAAGATTGCCAGAAATATTGAAAAAGAGTGAAGAAGAGAAAGAAGCACCGAAATCTTCTAAAATTTCTTATGATGCGGGTTTAGAAGAGCAAATAAAGGAAATAGAAAAAAAGCTTGATGAACTTAGAGTAGAAGCAATATAAAAACTAATCAAATAACTTTTAAAACTTTGATTCTAATAAAAGGATATGATAAAAAGAAGTCTAAGTCGTAAAGAGCTTATTAAAAAATATTTAAAATTTTTCGAGTCTAAAAAACACAAAATTATCCCTTCTGCATCTCTTTTACCAAAAGAAGATTCTTCTGTTCTGTTCACAACAGCAGGAATGCATCCTCTAATTCCATATCTTTTAGGTAAAAAACATCCCTCTGGAAAAAGACTTGTAAATGTGCAGAGGTGTATTAGAACAACAGATATTGGTGAAGTAGGAAATGAATATCATCACACTTTTTTTGAGATGCTTGGAAATTGGAGTCTTGGAGATTATTGGAAAAAAGAAGCAATTGGATGGAGTTTTGAATTTTTGACAGAAGAATTAAAACTAAACAAGGAAAAAATGGCCGCCTCTGTTTTTAAAGGAGATTCTTTTGCTTCAAAAGATATTGAATCTGCAAAAATTTGGAAATCTCTAGGAATTAATGAAAAAAGAATTTCTTTTCTTGATAAAAAAGAAAATTGGTGGGGTCCTGTAGAGGATATTGGAATTTGTGGTCCAGATACAGAGATTTTTTACTGGAACTCTGATAAACTTCCTGCCCCAGAAAAATTTAATCCATCAGATAAAAGATGGGTTGAAATCGGAAATAATGTTTTATTGCAGTACGATAAAAATGAAAAAGGAGTTTATGAAGAAGCCAAACAAAAAAACATTGACTTTGGAGGAGGGATTGAAAGAATAGTTGCTGTGTTAAACAAGGTAAATGATGATTATCTAACAGATATTTGGAAGCCAATTATCGAAAAAATTGAAAAAATTTCTAAAAAAAGTTACAAGAATCTATCATATAAAAAAAGCATGAGGATTATTGCAGACCATGTCAAGGCTTCGATATTTATATTAGCAGAGGGAATTGTTCCAGGTAATGCCCGGCAAGGATATGTTTTAAGAAGATTAATTAGAAGAGCAATAAGACACGCAAAAGAATTGGATATTAAAGAAAAAATCTCCGAAATAGCTAAACCGGTTTTTAAAATATACGAAGATTATGAATATCTTAAAAAAAACAGAGAAAGAATTATTGAAGAATTAAATAAAGAAGAAGAGATTTTTTTGAAAAAATTGGAACAGGGTGAAAAAATATTGAAAAAAATTATAAATTCCGGGGAAAAAATTTTAGATGGGAAAACCGCATTTCTTCTTTATCAAAGCTATGGTTTCCCATTAGAATTAACAAAAGAAACTGCAGAAAAATTTAAATTAAAAGTAGATGAAAACGGATTTGAAAAAGAACTTGTAAAGCATCAAGAACTTTCAAGAGCTGCTTCTATTGGGAAATTCAAATCTGGTTTAGGAAATATGGAAGAGAAAACAATAAAACTTCATACAGCAACACATTTGCTTAATGAAGCCTTAAAAATTATTCTTAAAGATAATAAAATTTGCCAGAAAGGAAGCAATATTACGTCTGAAAGATTAAGATTTGATTTTAATTTTGACAGAAAACTTACAGAAGAAGAAAAACAAAAAATTGAAGCCTGGATTAATGACAAAATAAAAAATAATCTTCCGATTTTCTATGAAGAAATGTCTTTAAAAGAAGCAAAACAAAAAGGCGCTCAAGGTGTTTTTGAAAATAAATATTTGGAAAAAGTAAAAGTTTATTCTATTGGTTACAAAGGGAAAGAAATATCAAAAGAAATTTGCAGTGGCCCTCATGTAAAAAATACCAGAGAAATTGGAAAATTCCAGATAAAAAAGGAAGAATCTGTTGCTACAGGCATTAGGAGAATAAAAGCCGTAGTTGAATAATTCTAATTGTTATTTTGACTATAAATCTCTAAAAGATTATATTTTTCTTTTATTTTGCTAAATCTCCATAGGTTAAAAATTCCCAAGAGATTTCTTTCACGGATATTATTTAGAGTCTCTGCGTCTTTATACTCATAAATATTACTTGGTAAAGATATTCCTTCAGAAATCAAAATTATCTCGGGTCGGCTTCTTAATTTTATTCTAGAAGTAAATTCCATAGAAAAATCTGTGATTATAGCAGGTCCGCCTGTTTCAACAAAACAATAACCACTGCCATAAAAACTCTCATCCAAGGGACATTGTATCCCAACTGCTTCGTGATTTTCCTCTGAAAAATAAAAGATTGAAACACCATATCCTAACTCTTTAAGTATAAATGCTAAAAGTTGAGATTTCTCTCCGCAGATTCCTTCGTTATCATATAAAACTTCGTAAGGATACTTAGAATAATCCACCTCAACACCCCCAAAAGATGTTTTTTTCTGAGGAGACCCGTAAGGAATATTTTGAACTAGACTAATTGCGATTCTTGCTTGTTCAACTTTGTCAGAAGGTGCGAAATTTTGGATTTTTTTAACTAAGGGTAAAAGAAATTCTCTTTGCATTTCATCACCAATTGCTTTTTGCTTGAAATCAGATCTAAATGGCACTTCTTCTTCGTAATTAATTACAACTCTTGAAATATTTGAAACATAATTATTAATATTTTCATATGTAATAAATGGAATCTCACGCTCTTGGCCCCTTAAAAAATAATTTAATGATATTTTTATAGGATTTTTATTATATTCAGAAATACAGAAATTTCCTTCTTTTTTTGGCAAAAATTTAGGACATCCGCAAATAGAAGCTTTTTCCACTAGAATTCCTTCTTCGCAAAAGTAAGGTTTATCTAAAGAGCAAGTATTATAAAAAGTTCCATCTCCACAAGTTGGAATTGCTTCTATTTTTTTGTCAAATAATGCTATATTTAAGGCAATAAATGTCAAAACAGCAAGGGCAATAAAAACTATCAAAAGATATTTTGTGCTATGCTTCTTCTTTTCCAGAACAGGATTAGGAATTGTTTTGGGTAATTTAAATAAGGGAGTATTCTGTCTTATAGAAGAAGTATCAACAATCCTCTTTTTTTTAGCCATATATAAATAAAACAGAATAGTTATAAAAATCTAACTAATTCGCTATGAATCTTACTCAAGATAAATTCCTGGTTTTCCTGGTTTAGCTTGAATTTGCTTACCGGTTTTTGCAGCATCTTTTATAGAATAAATTTCAATCTTCAAAGAAGTAGACTTTTCCAACTTTAGGGTGTTTTCTTTGTAAAAATTCATTTCTTGAGGAACAGAATAAATTCTTGCAATTTTCTTTTCTTTTTCTCCCCGCAATTCCAAAATTCCGAGAATATTCCTAATATCTTTTGCTAATTTATCTACAGCTAATTCTTGTTCTTCCAATTTTTCATCTATTTTGCTTTCATCAGCTTCTGGCCATTGAAATAAACTCAAAAATTTCTTAAATCCTAATTTAGAGAAAAGCTCTTCAGTAATAAAAGGGCAAAAAAGATGCAACATTGCTAAAAATTTAGAAGCATTCTTTTTATCAATTCCTTGCTCTTCAATAACAGAAAAAAGTTCTCTTAATTCTATGACCGCAAGATTATATTTAAAATTCTGAACATAATCTGTAACCTTCTGGATTGTTTTATTTAATTTGCTCTCAACAAAGGAATTAATTTTTCCTTTTTTAAAATTTGCAAAATAATTATAAACTTTATTCAGAAATTTGTGGCTTCCAATAACAATTTTTTCATCCCAATTTGTATTTTTATCCGAAGAAGCTATGCTTACCAACGCAAGCCTTAAAGTGTCTGCTCCGTATTTTTTTATTATATTCAAAGGTTCAACAACATTTCCTTTTGATTTGGACATTTTCTCTCCATCAGAAGCATGGACAATTCCTTGAGTAAAATATCTTAGGGCAGGCTCATTAAAGTTAATAATTTCCAAATCTCTTAAAAATTTTGTATAAAATCTAGCATAAATTAAATGCGCAGTAATGTGTTCTGGTCCGCCAATGTACTGGTCAATAGGGGCCCAATAATTCGCTTTTTTGCTATCAAAAATTTTTTTATTGTTATTTGGATCTGTATATCTTAGATAATACCACGAAGAATTAGCAAAAGTGTCCATAGTATCTGTTTCTCTTCTAGAATTCCTTCTGCATTTTGGACATTTAACTTTTAACCAGGATTCATTTGTGAGTAAAGGATTTCCTTTGCCAAATTCAACTTTTTTTGGCAGAACAACAGGTAAATCTTTCTCAGGAACAGGAACAATTCCACATTTTTCACAATAAATCACAGGTATGGGAGTTCCCCAATATCTTTGACGAGAAATCAGCCAATCTCTTAATTTATAACTAATCTTTCTTCTGCCTAATTTTTTCTTCTCTAAATGCAAAGTAATAGCTTCAATTGCTTCTTTGTTGTTAAGCCCATTAAACTCTCCTGAATTTATCAGATTGCCTTCTCCAACATAAGCAGAATCTATTTTGTCTTTTTTTAATTTAGAATTTTGGGAATTTATCACAACTTTTACAGGAAGAGAATATTTCTTTGCAAATTCAAAATCGCGGAAATCATGAGCAGGTACAGCCATAACCATTCCAGAGCCATAATCAGCAACAACAAAATTTCCCACATATATTGGAATTTTTTCTAATGTAAGAGGATTTATTGCATAGCTTCCTGTAAAAACACCTTCTTTTTCCATATCTTCCAATTGTTTTTCAGAAATCCCCTTTAATTTTTTTAGAAAGTTTTCAACTTCCCTTTTCTGATTTGGAACAATTAGCCCTTCAAGTCGAGAATGCTGAGCAGAAACCACCATAAATGTAATCCCATAAATCGTATCAGATCTGGTCGTAAATATCTGCCATTTTCCAAGACTTTTTTCAGAATTTATAATTTCAAAATCAATTTCTGTTCCTGATGATTTTCCAATCCAGTTTTTTTGTAATTTTTTCGCATTCTCTGGCCAATCTAATTTCTCAAGACCCCTAAGCAATTCTTCAGCATAATTAGTAATTTTAAGAAACCATTGCTCTAGATGTTTTATTTCTACAAAAGTATCCTCGTGTCTCCAGCAACATCCATTAACAACCTGTTCATTTGCAAGAACACTTTCGCATTTAGAACACCAATTAACAGGTGCTTTTTTTCTGTAAGCAATTCCCTTTTCAAGCATTTTTAAAAAAATCCACTGATCCCATTTATAATAATTCGGTTCAGAAGTATTTATTAAACGATTCCAGTCATAACTCCAGCCCATAGCTTTTTGTTGTTTCATAAAGTTCTTAATTGAATTTTTTGTGTATTCTAAAGGATGGATTTTCGCTTGAATGGCTGCATTTTCAGCTGGCAAGCCTAGGGCATCATATCCAATCGGATAAAGAACATTAAATCCTTGTAATCTCTTAAATCTTGCAAAAATATCACCTAATGAAAAAACAAAAGCGTGCCCCATATGAAGCCCTAAAGCAGAGGGGTATGGAAACATGTCTAAAACATAAAATTTCTTTTTTTTTGTATTGTCTTTTACTTCAAAAATTTTTGATTTCTCCCAGTTCTTTTGCCATTTTTGCTCGATTTTATTAAAGTCGTAGTTGTATTCCATATAACAATAAAGAACAACTCAGCAACTTTTAAATATTATCTTTAACGTTAATTTATATGGAAAAAATTCCAGTGCAGTTTATTGAAGGATGTATCTCAAGTAATTCACCAGAAGCATTCACACTGTATAAAAAAAGTAATTTTGGAGAGCCCATAGGAGAAAAAATTCAATATTCTCTATCAGAAGCTCTTTTTCTTGCAGAAAAAGACAAAATAGAGATTTTTCAAAGAAACAAAAAAATTCCTTTAAAAGAGCTTTTAAAAAAAATAGATAGATTTGACAAAAGAATTCACATTAAATATCCGGTGTTTAGGAATTTAAGAGAAAGAGGATATGTTGTAAAAACAGCTCTTAAATTTGGAGCTGATTTTAGAGTTTACGATAAAGGTGTAAAACCCGGAATAAAGCATGCCAAATGGATTGTATTCGCTGACCATGAGGCAAAAAGAATAACTTGGCATGAATTTTCTGCAAAAAATCGGGTAGCCCATAGTACAAAGAAAAATCTTCTTTTAGCAATTGTGGACGAAGAAAATGATGTAAGTTATTATGAAGTAAAGTGGATTAGACCATAAGGCGCCTTTTTTAAGGGAACTTCACCATATTATAGCAGCGTAAGAAAATTTATAATGCTTGAAATTCTTTTTTCTAAATGACTCAAGATACATCTGAAATAAAAAATAAAATAATTTCTTTTTTGAGAAGAAATGGCCCGGGTCTCCCGGTTCATATTGCAAGAGAAATTGAATCAAATACCCTTTTCACATCTGCTTTTCTTTCAGAGCTTCTCTCAGAAAGAAGAATAAAAACGAGCCATATGCGAGTTGGTAGTTCACCACTTTATCTTCTTCCAGGACAGGAATTTATGCTTGAAAGATTTGCATTTCATCTAAAAAGCAAAGAAAAAGATGCTTATGCACTTCTAAAAGAAAAAAAGTTTTTAGAGGATTCTGAGCAAGAGCCTGCAATTCGAGTTGCATTAAGGGAAATAAAAGATTTTGCAATACCTATGAAGAGAAACGAAAAATTAGTGTGGAAGTTTTTTAGTGTGCAAGAACCAGGCTTGGTTAAAGAAAAAATTGAAAAAATAGAAGAGATAACTCCAAAAATCAAAGAACTTTCTATACCAATGCAATTTAATGCGGGTGTTCATCAATTTCAACCAGATTTAGAAAAAATCAAAGAAAAAGCATTAGATATTTTTGATAAACCTAAAATTAAAAGAATTAAAAAACAAAAAAAAGGAAAAAGGAAATCTCCTCAAAAAGATAGCACTTTCTTCAATAAAATAAAAGAATTCTTATCAGAAAAATCTCTAGAGCTAATAGATATTGTAAGTTTTAGTAAAAATGAAATTCTAATTAAAATAAGAGAAGAAAATAAAGAAAAGATTTTGGTCGCATACAATAAGAAGAAAATAAGTGACTTAGATATAATAAAAGCATCTAAAAAAATATTGGGGTTTAATTTGCCTTATGATATTGTTTGCCTTGAAGGACCTCTAAAAAAAGTTCAAGATATTATCACCGCGACAAGAAATTTGGGTTCTATAGAAAAGTTAAAATAGAGTTGCTTGCTTAAACGATTTCTAAAGCAATAATAACTTTTAAAAACCTAAGAAAAGACAGAATAAAAGTGCTAAGAATAAAATGGGAAAAATAAAAACAAAATTAATAAAAAGAACTGCTCGAGGATTGATGAAACAAGGGATTGAGTTTAATGAAAAATTTGAGAATAACAAAGAAATTTTAGGAAAATCATTACCAAGCAAAAAAGTAAGAAATCAAATAGCGGGTTTTTTGGCAAGAATTAAGAGACAAAATCAATAAGAAATTCTATTTCTTTTCTCTTTATACGAAATTCCCTTTGCACCTCAAAACTTTTAAATTAAGTGTATTTAAGAATTTTATCTTTTAAGTTAATTAGGAGGGGCTGCATAGTTCAGCGGTAGAACGCCTGTCTCATGAGCAGGAGGTCCCAGGTTCAATTCCTGGTGCAGCCATTTTATTTTAAAATTAAAAGTTCACCCTCTAAATCCGCAGGCATATCTAAAACCGAAGAAATGCCTAGAATGCACAAAAAATTATCAGATTCAAAAACTTTTTCAGAAGGAATTTCCCCCTTGACTCTTCCACAAAATGCATTCTTTCATTTGAATAAAACAAATTTAGAGAGCAATAAATTTAAGGAAAACATAAAACCCTCAAATTTATCTTTTCTTTTTTTTCTTAGATGATTTCTTTTTTACTGCCTTTTTCTTAGCCATTTTTACACCCCTACTTTTAATTATTATTAACAAGAATCATTTATTTAAAAAAGTTTTGGCTTTGAGAATAAAGTTGCAAATTCTAAATTAATAAGATTTTTGGTTTTTTCCCATTTCCCGTCGATAAATTATTCTAATAAAAATTATTTGAAAATCTTCCCTGCTGCTTCAAATTCAATCTCTTTTTCAATTAATTTTCTTAAAATATTTTTTAGTTCGGAAATTTTTACCCTTATTTGCTTTTTTGTATCTCTTTCGCGAATTGTGACATCTTTTTTATTTAGACTTTCTTCATCAATAGTTATGCAAAAAGGTGTCCCTATTTCATCGTTTCGCGAATATCTTCTACCAACACTTCCTCCAGAATCATAATCCACATTAAATTCTTTTTTTAATTCCTCATAAACTTCTCTAGCAATTTTAACAATATTTTTGTTTGTTTTAACAATTGGAAAAACCGCTGCTTTAATCGGAGCAAGTTTTGGATTAAGTTTCAAAACCACGTTTTCTCTTTCACTATCATAAAAATAAGAATCAAACATAAAAACCAAAAATGCTCTTTCAACACCCAAACTTGGTTCACAAATGACATGTGGAAGAATCTTCTCTTTTGAATTTTCATCAAAAATTTTTAAATCTTTTTTTGAAGATTTTTCGTGTTGGGACAAATCATAATCTCCCCTATCGGCAATCCCCTCAAGTTCTTTCCATCCAAAAGGAAATTTATATTCAAGATCCCATGTATCTGAAGAATAATGCGAAAGCTCTTCTTTAGAATGTTGTCTTATTCTAAAGTTTTCAAGATTTGCACCGAGATTCTTAAACCATAAAAGTTCAAGAGCTAGCCAATAAGCATGCCATTCCTTTTTGATTATTCCTTTTTCAAAAGCATCTTTTATTTTCATTTTTATTGGTTCTGAATTCTTTTTCTGGATTTCTTCAGAATAGATGAAAACTTCAACATCTGGAATTGCATAAGGGCACTTCTCTTCTTTTGGATTAATAAAATACTCGATTTCCATTTGTTCGAATTCTCTCGAACGGAATAAAAAATCTCTTGGAGCAATTTCATTTCTAAATGCTTTTCCAATCTGGGCTATTCCGAAAGGAAGTTTAAGTCTCGCATTGTCATAAACATATTTAAAATTTGTAAAAATCAGTTGTGCTGTTTCAGGTCTAAGATAAGACTTGATTGAGTCTCCTTCAACAGGCCCAACCTGGGTTGTAAACATCGGATTAAACTCTCCTTTAATCTCAAAGTCAGGATTATCTTTGTAATTCTCTGCTTCAAATTTGTCGATTTTAAGTTTTTCTTTTGTTTTTTTGTTCACAATTGCAACATCCACGAAACTTGAAACATGTCCTGAGGCAACCCAAACCTGTGGATTTGTTATAATGCTCCCGTCAATTCCGACAATATCTTCTCTTTCTGCTACATGAAATTGCCACCATAATTTTTTTATATTATTCTTCATTTCAACTCCCAAATGGCCAAAGTCCCAGAAACCGGCAAATCCTCCATAAAGTTCTCCTGATTGATAAACAAATCCTTTACGCTTGCAAAAAGTCGTTAATTCTTCAATTGAAATTTTTTGAATTTCCATCTTGGTTTCGGATAGTTTCTCCTTTTTAATATCTTGTTTTTTATTCTTTATTTTTTCTTTTTCTTGCATAGGCCTTTTTCCATTTTCTAAATTTTTAATAATTTCTTTTGCTCTTTTCTCTGCTTCTTTCTTTGACTTCCCAAGATAAGCCAGGGTCTTTGTTTTTACTTTCCCCTCTACTCTTTTGTTTTCATTTAGATAGAAGTATTCTTTTCCATGAATATTTTTTTTAACGATAAATGCCATTAATTACCCACTACAAAGAGATATTTAAATGTTTTGTAGGCACTACTTATAAAGTTTGATTTAAAATTTGCTAAAAAGAAATTTTATACTTCTTTTTTACGTTGAAATAGAGTTTTTAGTGTTTTTCCAGAACTTCTTATCTTTTTTACAACAAACAATGCTAAAACCAAAGAAACCAGAACAATTACAATAATAGCAATTTCACCAGTACCAATATCTTCGAAGATTGCTGCTCCTCCAATAGGTGCACCAAGAACAATTGGCTCTCTTACAGAACTTGAGTATATTTCTGAATTATAATTAATAACTAATTCAAGCTCTCCTTCTAGAGATTCATTAATCGGCATGTTAGCAGTGAATTCTTTAGTTGCGTTTGCCTTAAGACTTCTATTTTCTTCAATAAATGCAACCTCTTCAGCCCCTGCTCCAATAAGTAAAAACTTAAGTGCTACATCCTGGGCCTCTCCTGTAAGCTCTCCTAAAGAATAAATTATTCTTACCTTATCTAATCTTGTTCTATCTGCAGCAATTAGATCAAATTCGAGTTTCTTAGTTTCAACCTGCAAAACAAATTGCTTTGAAACATATACTTGAGAACATCTAACAATAACACTCAAAGCATACTCTCCTTCTTCAATTTCTTCAGGAACATTAACACTAAAATTAAAATTAGCTGTATTTCCTATTCCAATATCTGTTATTCCATCACCTGCAAAAGAAATCCACTCAGCATAATCTCCACTAGCTTCAAAAGAACAAGAACTCAAAAAGACTTTTCCACTATTTATAACATTCCATGCAATTTCAGAAGAAGCTCCTGGATTTAATTTAAGATTTTCAATATTATCTGCATTAAGAGAGGGCATTGGAGCCTGAGTATAGGTACAGGTTCTGTTCTCAACACGTTTCTCAACTCCACAATTTTCTAAATCCTTACAAGTTTTTGTTTGAGTTTCAGAAGATGGACATATTTCTGGAGTCCACGTACTACAATTCCAAGAAGGCACGCATGTTAGACTAGGAACAGATTCCTGACAGGAACCGTCATACCAGTGTCCTCCCGCTTCTGTACAGTTTGTTTCTACACATAAGTTTAAATTATCAGAATCGCAAACATCTCCAGTACACCGTCCGCTAATTATAATAGTTTCACAAGAAGTACAATTAGTTTTACATCCAACTACACAAAGAGTACAATTAACAATATCAGTACAATTCTGCTCAGTAGTTTCCCACCAAGTATAATTCGCATCTTCACAATAATTTTCAGAAAGAGTTATATTTTCAACACATTCACCAATTACAACATCGATACATTCAGTACAATTAGTTTTACATCCAACTACACAAAGAGTACAATCGACAATAGCAGTACAATTCTGCGCTGTTAAATTTTCCCAGACATATCCTGCATCTTCACAAGCTGTCTGGTTTTCATATTCATCAAAAACAAAAAATCCCGTAGGCTGCCCCCCCCAATAATAGACAATAATTATGCCCAATGCAATAATCGCAGCAATAACAAGAAATGAAATTTCTTTTCTCATTTTTATTTAAATGGAAAAACGAGCGAACTCGTGAACCTCTTTTTCATAGAATGTTAAAGAAATACCTCTTTAAAAAGTTTTTTGATATGGAGTATATAGTTAAAAATAATTCAATTCAACAAAAATTTGTTAATTTTCAAAAAGCGAGGACTGGGATTCGAACCCAGGAATACTCGGGTTCTGCTCTTACCCTAAGAGTAGAGTTAGGAATCTTGTTCCAAACTGCAACCGAGCGCGTTAACCACTTCGCCATCCCCGCAGCGTTTAATTTATTGAACGATGCTGACAGAATCTCTGATTCTAGTCTACGTATGCTCACGAAATCATTGGATTTAAGTGTGTATGCTTAACCTGAACAATCATGCCCTAAAACGACGTCGCTAAGGCGTTTTTAGGAATTGCCCAAAGGACAATGCCCGGGACAGGATTTGAACCTGCGACCTACTGCTTGCCACGGATTTCCGGAACAAGTTTATTCCCTCACGGAAATATTCCCTAGAAGGCAGTCGCTCTATCCAGGCTGAGCTACCCGGGCTTCTTTTAAAAAACAAGAAAGAATTCTATTTAAAATCTTTCTATTTAAAATCTAAAGAAAAAGCAGGAAGAAAATTAAACTCCAATAACGTCTAAATCGCGGGGAAGATAAGATTCTTTAAAGATTTTTTTAGCTTCTTCTAAAACTCTTTTTAAATCCTTAGAAAATCTCTGGCTGATATGAGTTAAGAAAAGTTTTCTAACTCTAGCTTTTTTTGCTATTTCTGCTGTTTGACTAACAGTAAGATGCAGATATTCTTTTGCTTTAGTTTTGAGTTCAGGCATAAACGTAGATTCACAAATTAAAATATCTGAATTTTTTACAAAAGGTATAATATTTTTATTAAAAGAAGTGTCCAAAACAAAAGAAATTATTCTATCCTCTTCTCTAGAAGTAAGATTTTTTGCAGAATATTTTTTTCCTTCATGGTATATATTTTTTCCTTCTTTTAATTTTCTTAAATTTGGGCCATTCGGAATTTTTATTTTATTTAGTTTTTTCTTATCAATTCTTATTTTTCCTTTTAAAGTAAACTTATAAGCATTGCAAGGAATTCCATGAGTCATATTTTCTGCTTCAATAGAAAAATTCTCATTTTCAAAGAATTTGCCACTAACTTCTTTTACTATTAGGGGGTATTTCTCTCTAATTCCAAATAAATTTAAAAGATTTTTCATTAATTCTCTTGTTCCTTTTGGCCCATAAATGAACAGAGTTTTATTATAACCACTAAGAGCAAGAGTTTTCAAAAGTCCTGGAATTCCAAGTACATGATCTGCATGCCAATGAGTTATCAAAATTCTTGTTATTTTACACGGATTTCTTTTTGCTTTTCTAAATTGTCTTTGAGTTCCTTCTCCGCAATCAATAAGAATATTTTCCTCTAAGTAAGTCAAAAGCACAGCAGGATGATTTCTTACTGCGCTTGGTACAGAATCACTTGTTCCAAGAAAAGTGATATTTATTTTTTCTGCCATAATTCAAAATAAATCCTACTAGTTAATAAAAGTAACTAAAATAGAAATCATTCTTTCCTTAAGGCTGTTGATGCTGGAGAAATAAATATAATAGTATCTCCTCTTAAAAAAGTCAATCCAAGATTTCTTTTTATTTCATTGTTCTCCATTTCTTTTATGTTGTCAAGAACCAAGTTGATATGGATATCAAATGCTAGTAGAGTACCAACGAACTGTTTATCTCCCTTCAAATGAACGAGAATTTCTTTTCCTTTTGAATTGTTCAAAAGGTCAAGAGGTCGCTCAATTCCGTTAACCATTTTTATTTTTTATTTTATGTAGTTTTTGTATTCTATCACCTGTAGGTTTTTATTTATAAACATTTCGTTATTAATATTTCTTAGAATATTCATTCGAAAATTAAATGTGTGTCTCTTATTAAAATAGAAAGTTATATAAATAAAAAAAGGGGTTGCATTAATATAAAAATTAAAAATATCCTAAGAGATAAATAAAAAAAGCAAATACATTTTTTTAAAATGCCTAGACTAAAATTAAAAAATTTTGTAAATTTCACTTTATAAAAAATGAAAAAAGGAAGAAAAATTTCTGGTGGAAAATATCATAAGGCAAGAAAGAAGAAACTTTATGAGATGCCAGGTCAGAAAAGAATTGTAAAATTAGGGGAAGATAAAAGAAGAAGCCTAATTGTTCGGGGAGGAAATTCGAAAACCTTTCTTCTAAAATCAAAATTCATAAATGTTCAAATTAAAAATAAAAATAAAAAACTAGAAATAAAAAATGTTCTTGAAACTCCTTCAAATAGATTCCTTGCAAGACAGAATATCCTAACAAAAGGAACAATTGTTGAGACAGAATTAGGAAAAGCCAAAATAACAAATAGGCCAAGTCAAGAAGGCATGATTAATGGAATTCTAATCGAAAGTGAGCAATAAAAAGCAAAATTCTAAAAAGAAAGCCTTATAAAGGGGAAAAATTTATAAAGGTTGCGAATAACTTTATTTTTAAAGTTTGTTGTAAACCAGGAAGTAACAAAAAATGTTCTTATATTCTTAAAATGGCATTTATAAAGAAATGTCCTGAATGTGGAAGTATTCATCTTACTTACGATTCTCATCTTGGAGAAATCATTTGTAATGACTGCGGGCTAGTTGTCGAGGAAAAAATGGTTGACACAGGAATTGACCTGCAAGGAAAATTTGACAAAGGAGAGAAAAAAGGCAGGGGTGGTGCACCAACAAGCATTCAAAAATTCGACAAAGGACTCACTACTAATGTGGGTGAGATTTCAGATATATACAGATTAGAACCAAAGCAAACTAGAAAATTTCTAAGATTGAAAAAGTGGCAAGAAAGAGTGTCCACAAGCATTGAAAGAAACCTTAGACTTGCAATGGCTGAATTAAGAGTTATTGCTTCTTATCTAAATCTTCCAAATGTTGTAAGAGATGAAGCTGCCAGAATTTATAATTATGTTGTGCAAAGAGGGCTTGTTCGTGGACGTTCAATGGAATCTGTAATCGCAGCCTGCCTCTATGCTGCATGTCGATCTTATAATATACCACGAACTCTAGACGAAATGGCAACAGCTTCTGATGTAGAAAGAAAAGAAATAGGAAGAACATATCGATTTATTATAAGAAAGCTCGGAATAAAAGTAAATCAAAGCTCTCCAAAAGATTACATTTCAAGATTTTCTTCTGTTTTAAAGCTCTCACCAAAAACGCAAAATGATGCTCTTAAGGTTCTCAAAAGAGCAGAGGATGTTGAATTAACTTCTGGGAGGGGGCCTGCAGGAATTGCTGCAGCAGCATTATATGTAGCAGCTTTAATGAATGATGAGAAAAAAACACAAAGGGAAGTTGCAGACATTGCAGGAATTACAGAAGTAACAATAAGAAATAGATATAAAGAATTAATAGAAAAACTTGAACTTGAAGACAAAATAAAACAAAAAGAAAACGAGATTAAATCAAAAAAATAAATTAATTCTCAAATAGATTTAATAAAAAAAACCGCCTTTGGTTGGCTTTAGATAAAGTATTCCACCAAAAATAAGTAAAAAGCCTGCTATTAGAACAATCCATTTACTAATTGATTGAATAAACAAAGGCATTGAAAGAAAATTAAATCCGGTGTTTATGATATAAATTCCAAATATTAAGTAGATAAAAAAGAAAAATATTTCTAAACTTTTTGACATTTCTTAAATAATTAGAATAGATTTAAATATCTTGCGAATAATATTTTTAAAGCAGAAATCTACATGCTGGAGTGCGGGAGTGCCGGAGTGGTCAAACGGGTCAGGTTTAGGACCTGATGGCTTAGTGCCTACATAGGTTCGAATCCTATCTCCCGCATTTGAAATAAAATGAAAAATGCGACAGAACATTCACTTGTCTCGCATCTTTACGCCAGTACAGGACTTCTATGCAAATAAACAGGATTAGTATTTTCTGTTAAATATACATTTTGATATCCATAGGTCCTACTTCCTCCGCCTATCCAATCAAATATTCGTGCATATCCTTTTTCTTTATTCTCCCATCCAATAAATATGACAGCATGAGATGATTTATCTGTCCATGCAACATCTAACCAATCTCCTGGTTGAATTTGGTCTAGCTTTTGCTGATAATTTAATGCGCCGAGAGGATATTTACAAGAGCTTGCTCCTGTTGGCACAAGAAAGATAATTGCATTTTGAGCATCTTTATCTTCACCTATAATTATTATCTCTCCATCTATATTATATTGTTGACCTGACTTATCAGAATATGTACATCCAAAATCAACTGCTGCGCTTCTATAAACAAATTCAATTGAATGAAAACAAGAAGAACCAGGGGCAGGTTTTCCATTAAGCTCCTCTACTGTTTTCAAAACTCTTTTTTGAGGATCTGATATTGCTAATACTGCTTCTGTAGGACTTGGAACAGGACAAGTTTCGGCTTCAGAAGGAGTTTCAATCGAAAATTCTACTGCATCAATTTGAAAAATTAATGCAGATCCTTGATAAAATGATTTTTCTCTAAGTGCTCCTACTAAATTTTTAAATTTCTCTATTAAAGGTCTTAAATTTTCTGTTTCGTACGCAAGTGCTAATTGCGCTGTATCTGATGCAGATGAAATGTTCTCTGAAACTGAAAACCATTGTTCTTTATTATCAGACCACTTCCATTTTTTTAAAGAATCATCATATTCAAAATAAAAAGTTAATGGTTCATATGATTGGAATGTAAATCTTTTATTGTGTGAAAATTCAATTCTTTTTGTAGATAAATACACATTAGACAAAAAACCGCCATCTTCATTCTGGGTTGTTTTGTAAATCAACAGCATAAGCCCATCTAAATAAGACTTATCAACTAAACTATTTGTAAGTTCTTGATTTTTCGTGGATAATTTTCCATATTCTGGAAGAGTTTTATCTATAGGAAACCATTCTTCTGTTTTTTGTTCTCCAGTAAGAGAAAAATACCACTTACTTTTAGAGTATATGTAATAAACCTTGTTTTTGCCTAATCCGAGGGTTCCTCCAGACTCATATTCAAGAATTGGAGATGTTATTCCTATGTTATCTATAGGGGTTCTGTAATCAGAAACAGTTTCAGTTTTATCGCTAGGAGGAGTTTCAGTTTTATCGCTAGTAGTTTCTGTACCTGCAATAGATACTTTTAGCGAGATAGCAAGATTAGCGAGTGCTTTAGAAGCATCTCCTCTTAATAATGTTAGATAGCCTTTTTGATAATTAAAATAGACTTTGTCTAAATTTTCATTTACTTTTTTTATTTTTTCAGTCAAAACATTTTCATTTTCAATTTCCTTAACAAGCTCATCAAAATTTTCAACATAATCTGAACCATTCATTAAAATTGATAAGTAATTAGTAGACACCTCGCTCAGAGTTGCGTTTTCAATTGTTCCTATTTCTATTGTGTCCTTAACACTTTTAGTATCAAGCCAGCATTTTATTGCAGTAGTGTCGCAATAACCAACTTCTTTCCATCTTGCTTTCTCTGTCCCCGCATAAGAGTCTGTTGTTTTTCCAGGATTATCTGTTGAACAGATTCTAATAATTCCTCTATTGTAAATTGCAGGATTTAGCAATTCAGTTGCTCCTGCCTGAAGATTTGGATTTAATAAACTAAGAAGACTAGATGTTCCAGAGACACATTCAGTTGAACTAGTAACATCTGTTTGTTTAGCTTGTTGGGCAACAAAACTATCTGATATATACTGGACAGCAAAATCAGTTGAAACCTGCTTAAATCCACACTCTTCTTGATTATTTACAACAATACAAAGTTCATTATATCCTGAAGGAGCTGTGAAATCTTCTGTATTTGATGCACTCTCTCCTGTAGCAATAAATCCTCTTGCAACAAGTCTTCTAGAAGAAACATCTTGATAATAATAACCAACATCTCCTTTTAGATAAACCTCATAATAAGCAGGTAAATCTTTTCCAGCATAAATATGATAAAATACCTTATATTGTGAAATTGGTGGAACAGTTGCTGTTGTAAAAGGTATTTCCTCAAAACTTCCATAAAATTGAGACGGAGAATCAGGAGCTATCAAAGCATCAAAAAGTTCTCCATTTCCTAAACCAGGAATCGAAAGCCAATTTTTACAAAATTCAGTTCCAACTCCTTCAAGTGATCTTGCTTTAAAAGCAGCATAAGAATTAGCTGCATAATACTGGGTAAAGAAATCCACAGAATCTCCTGCTTTTTCCCATGCATCTTTAGCACTAAGATACTCTCCTCCTCCGCGAACATCTTGTCCAACTATCTTGCTTATTAATTTAGGAACAACGTATTTTACAGCAGGTAAAGATTGCTTCCAGAAAAATTCACACATATAAACAGAATTTAAATAATCACAAATTCCAACTGTTTGCCCTGTTTTCAAACTAGTTTCCAAACATTCTTGATAAGATTCCATAACACTTAGATAACCATCAATTCCTGCATGAACTCCTGAAAGACAAACAGGAACAATAACTTCTGGGAAATTAGGAAGACAAAGAGCAATGCTTCCTGCTATTCCTGATTGAATTACATCTTTTACAGTATAGGCACCACCTAGATTACATCGTGAACTTGGACAAACAACAGGGTCACAAACATTAAACATAAGATTGCAGTCTTTAGGAGACATAAAATCTTGACATTGTATATCGGGATTGCCAAAAGTAGGTTCTCCTAATGAAATAGATTTTCCGAGTATATTCACTTTATTGCTCATTCCTGATTTGTAAGCTCTTTGGGCTTGCGAGATTGCAAGCTGTGCATTATTAACTAATTTAGATGCCTCGCTCGAATCAAGTCCTGGAAACGAGTCATATGTTTGTCCTGTTGCGCGATTAATCATCTGGCAGATATCATCTCCTCTTCCAGAATCAGTAAGCTCAAAGAATTCTTCTTTTTTATTTGATCCAACATTACACAGCCAGAAACTTGAAACTCTTCCAGAATCATCAACAGGTTTTATTGCGCCAAGTATTGGAATAGATGGTTTAATTGCAGCATACCATCCATTTGAAGTGTCAAAAGGAACAATTGCAGGAACACCCTTATAATTTCCAGTTTCATAATATCTTAACACCATTGTTGTAGACGGATTTTTATATGTGGTTTTGTCGAATTGCCTAAATATAAATTTATTTTTTATTTCTTGATATGCTGATAAAGTACTATCTATTTTGTTTCCCATAGTATCATAAATTTCTTTAACTCTATAGGTTTCTCCTGCTTTTTCAAGTTCTATGATATAATCTTTTCCACCATAAATCAATGTTTGTGCAGGAACATTCGCAGGAATTTGGCCAACTTGCTGGGTTGTTGTTTTTCCTTCATACACTTCTGTAATCGCGGTTCCTTGAGCACGAACACTTACTCCTAAATCTTTCAAACCATCTGGAAGTTTATCTTTAAGAGTATTTACGGCAATTTTATCTCTTGAATTAACCCAAACATCTCCTAAACTTGCTTCTAAATTCTTTTTCGCAATTTCTTTTATTTTGGCGTCTTCAGAATTCAAAAGTTTAGAATTCAATTGAATCTCTCTTGCCTGAGTTAAAGTAATTGTTTCACTATTGATTCCTTTAATTATCTCTGAAACATTCACATCAGAGCCGCTAATTTTAACCTTCTCTAGTTTATTTACAATATTATTCAAATCATTCTTAAACTGTGGGTCTTCATCAACAAATCTTTTCATTAATGCATCTGTATCAACAACATCTTCTCCTAAAAAATCAGTTCTCTTAGTTATTCCTTCTTGAAGTTCTTTGTATTTGTTATTTTGCTCTTGTATTATTTTAGTAACTTCTTCTACATTGGAATCTATCTTATCAGAATTCGCTAACAAACAAGAGTCCACTGATTGTCCTGTTTTAATCTTTTCTACCTCACAAAATTCAAACCATCCTCCAGATTTCCTCATAACCATTTCTCTTGCAATTCCTTCACCTTTAAGATTTGCAAAGAAATTTTTAATAGTAAGTGCTGTCCCTGTAACAAGACATGCTGCTTTACCTGCTTTAACCACGCTGCCTAATTTTTCATTTAGATTTTTCCATTGAGCAATTGTTTTATTAAGTTTTTCAATTCTCTCTTGTGTTTTTTCAGGAGTAAGTTGTATTCCCCTTTTTTCAATTCCTATCTTAAATGAAAATGTTGCGTTAGTTGTTTCGCGTTCTATGCGTGGAATAACAGAAACCTTTGCTACTTTTTTAAGATTAATTGTGGTTACGCCAATACGATAATTATTGCTTCCGACAAGCTCATAAGAATTTAAATTTATCTTTACAGTGCTTCCAACTGTAGTTGCTGCTCTACTTATCCCGCTAATATCAAAAACAGCATAATCTTTTTCAAGCCCAATTAAAGAAATATATTCTGATTCATTAACATATACTCTATCATTCAAACGCAAATCTCTAGAACCAGTAAAATTCACAGATGTTCCGCTAATATCAATTGTTACGCCTAAATCTTCAAAAGAAGGTTCTTGAATTCTAACCATTGAAATACTGTAAACTTTTCCTCCAATCTCAACATCTTTTGAAGAAGCATCAAAACTTGAAAGTTTATGAGAATCTTGGCAAACATCTGGAACATCAAAATTTGAATATTTTTCTTCAAAATTCCTGCACAAATCCATAATTGTTCTCATTTGTTGCGCTTTATACGCAAGACCTATCATTTCAGTTAAAGCCCTTTGTCCTAAAGTTATTTGCTCTTCTTGAGGATATTTTTCACTAGGATAATTACCTATAATCGCATTATAATCCTTCATAGCATTATCATAATATTCCTTAAATAAAGGATAAAACCGAGAAGTATCTGCATCTCTTGCACCTGCAAATCCAATAAGTTTTATATTTTTTCCAAAAAGTTCTTTTGCTGGTTCATTAACATTGATGTCCTTAAAAGCTTGTCCTTCTATTATTCCCCTAAGAATTAGTCCTGTTCCAGATAAAACAGATTTAAGTGCATTAATCCCTCTCTCCGCAATTGTGCTGCTTTTTTCGGGTGAAGGATATTTATTTAAAAATTTTCCAATAGAAGTTAAATCACTATCACTTAATTTCTCTGCATTTCCAGGAATAGCGGCAAGAGTGACCGTTAGATTTTCTTCTTTTCTTGTATCTCCTTTTGTTCTAGCATAAACAAGATAAACAGATTTTCCAGTTTCTTTTCCGTCTTTAATCTCTGCGTATAATTTCTCACCAAGACTATAATTTCTTGCAACTCCACCCATCTCAAGCACAATTTTTGGATTTATGCTTAGAGAAAAGGTATTTGTTTTTACATCTTCTCTACAAGTTATTTCTACTGATTCAATAACACCTCTTTTATCTAGATTTTTTACATAACATTTTTCATCGATGAATTTCTCTCCTTTTTTTAAATCAAAATAATCTCCATTCACATTTAATTTGACCATCGTATCAGGATTTTCAATTCCATTAAGTTTTAATTGTAAACCACCCATACAATAATCAAAACCAGGCATGAGTATTTCTCTTGAGGTTTTTCCTATTTCAATCGGAACAGTTGCAACAACTTTTTTGTCTGTTTTTGCTAAACTATATGTTTCTCTATCTGAATAAATCGAAATTGTTGCTCTATCATCTTCAACAGAATCTACTCTTAGATAACCTCTTCCTTGCCAAAAACCATATCTTTTAAAATTTTCATTCCATTCTGCGTCACTCATTACAGGAAGATAAAATGATGCTTGTCCTACTCCAAACGCATTTTTAATATCGTATTTTATTACAGCAGTAATATTTCCTTCAACAAAACTAGGCATTGCAGATTCGTTTTTTTGTTGTTTTAAAACAATAACTGCATAACCTATATTGTTTGCTAAAGAAGAAGTCACCTGAAAACCGGCTTTTCCCAATGCAGCTTGCGCAGGATAATATCCAATTCCAGAAACTTCTTTAGGAGTATTTCCTCTAAAAGAAACATAATCTATTGCGTCAACATTTATTAAAGGATTAAGTTTTGTTGCCATAATCGGACAAAAAACAGGAACATTTTGCTCTTCAAGCAAATCACTTCTCACAACAGAAGGAATACATCCTGTAGGAGAAACATAAAGAAGAAAATCCTGTCCTGCCTGGCAAAGATTTCTGTTAAAACTTCCGTCAGCACCATATACAAAAGGAAAGTAGGTATCTCCAGTAGAATATTGCACGCCAACATATTGGCTATATCCTGTAACTGATCGAGAATATGATTCTGCTGAAGCCAGATTAATAAGCAGAACACTTGCTAGGAAAATTACAAATAAAGAAATATTCAAAACAATTCTCTGTTTTTTATTTCTGATTTCTTTTTTCATTTTATAAAAATTTTATTTCAAGGCTCTTAGCCTCAAATAAAAGATGATTGTTTTGCAATTGCTCAAGATTTTCAGGTTTTGAGATACTTTCTGTAGATATCTCAATATAACCCGGCCTCATTAATTCTGATTCTAAAACATAATAATTCTGCGTTCCACCTCCAGAAAGAACCTGCGAAATAGTTTGCTCTGGAATTTCAATCTCAAAACACCTTTCATGCTTTAATCCCAGAACCCCAAGAATTCCTGCTCTTGGGACATCTAAACATTGCTCTGTAGTCATTCCTTCTAAATTAATTGAAGAATTTTGAAAGATATAAACCTGAATTTCATACTGTCCTTCTCCAAGCTCTGCAATTCTTTGCTCTGGATAAACAAGTGTTTTTGTTGAGTCCTCTGAAATAAAATAAATTATTGCATTTCCATTATAATTTACTCTGTCAAGTTTTAATTGAATTCCCTTAGAATAAAGTTTTTCCATAATTATATTTACACTTCCAGAAGAGACTGTTGAAAACAAATATCTTGTTTCTTTAAATCCAGAGGCTCTTGCTGAAACATATCCATTTACACACTGAGGGAAATTTTCAACAAGCATTCCTGCATCAGATGTCTTTCCAATATTGCATTTGTTCGCAAAGCATCCAAAAGAAATATCAGCTTCTATTGGATTATTCTTTTTATCTATAACTTTGACTGTTATTTGTGTATTTTTATACTTGCAAAGATCAAGATCAGCCTCTTCTACAGCTTCAGCATCTAGAGGTTCTCTTGGATTATTTCCTTGTATAATAACAGCCATAGGAAACTGAAAGATTTCATCTCCAGATTGAACCTGTATCATAACAGGATATTTTAAATCATAAACAAAATGATACGGAACATAGCAAAATCCAAGAATTCCTAAGCCTGGTTGATTTCCAACAGGAGTAGACAAAAGAATATTCCCTTCTGCAGGAGAAACTTCAAAAGTATTTGGCCAGTTTTTTGAATTCAAAAAGCGAACTTCTTCTTTTACAGGAATATCAACAAAGAAATAATCGTCTCTTGCGCTTTTTGTTGTAAGAGCAAAAGTATTTACCTCGATAGCTTCTTGCAATTCATCAAAAACCTCGTCTGCTTTCCAAATAAGAGGAGAACATGTAATCTCTGCACCATCAACAGGCGCATAATTCCATAGAACATCCAAGCCATACTCTTCTAAAAACAGAGTCTCTTGCTGGTTATCATAAACTTTTTTTGCAGAATCATACAAAGAACCTAATTTCGAACGCACAGTAACTTTATGATTTCTTACAAGAACACTCTCCTCGTTTTTTACAATTCTTAAAGGAGCATCTAGACTAATTTCAACTTTATCTTCTTTGATTGTAACTTTTGATTTTGGCTCTGTTAACGAGATTTCAAAACCTTCTGAATAATACGAAGTAAAATCACAATTATTTATTTTTTGCTCAATAAAAGCACTTAGTTGGTCCTCCATCATTCTTTTTGTTGGAACTTGTTCTTTCTCTAAATTATTTCCAGAGACATAATACCAATAAGGTACTGGATTTCCTAAAAAATTAAGTTGCGATGAAAAAGGCATATAAGAAGAACCAGGTTCAAATTCTGGTAGATAAATATATCCTCCTTGAGAATTCAGAACACTTATTCCAGTAGTTGTTGCTCCATCTAAACACGCTAAAAAATTTGCATAAACAGGCTCCATCTGTGCTGGAATAGCTGTTTCAGTCATAGAACCCCTTAAAAAAAAGTAAATCAGTGCTCCAACCACAATAAGAATTGCAATGATAATAAAAATCGTTACCTGTCCTTTAGAATTTTTCATAAAAAAGCCCCCTTTTCCTCTTTTTAGCTTCATAAAAAAAATATGGGAATTATGTATATAAATTTATTGATAAAAAAGAGAATAAATGAAAATTCAGTCCCTCAATTAATAATGCATTCTTCCTCTCTTAAAATAACTAAATCCTCCAATAATCAGCAAAATTCCTCCGATAAAAATTATCCACGGCTCAACAGAAGAAAATAATTCAGGTATAACAATAACTCCAAAAGGATAATTCAAAAAATAAAGTGCGAATAATATGTATAAAAACATAACCAAACCCCTTATTTTTTTAGAAGCGCTATAACTACTGTATCTCATATCTAAATATCAGATTTCTTATATTTAAATCTTATGAATTTTTTGAAAAAACATAAGATAAAACTCTAAAAAGATTTTTATAAGTAATAAACTTCTTTTTCAGAATAAGGCCCTGTAGGCTAATGGTAGACCTTGTCCTTGACGTGGACAAAGCCCCAGTTCGATCCTGGGCAGGGCCATTCAGGCATAAAAGACTTTAAAAACTCGTTTTCTTTTTTTCCAGAGACTTAAATACTAGATTTCGTCAAATTAAATTCCAGAAATTTAATAATGAAAATTCCGAAAACAACAAATAGATTTTGTCCATACTGTAATAAAAAAACCAAGCAAAAAATAAAGTTGGTTTCAACAGGAGCGAAAAGAGGAGCTCTAAAAAGAGGGAGTATCTCAAGAGCTAAGGCCAGAGGACTCGGTAGAGGTATAGGGAACAAAGGTAAATGGGGCTCTAAACCAGCTGTATCAAAATTCAAAAGAAAAACAAAAACTAATAAAAAAACAAATTTCCTTTACGTCTGTGAGGTTTGCGGAAAATCTAAATATCAGAAAAAAGGAAAAAGAGCAGGAAAGGTGCTACAAGAATAAAAATGGCTCAAGCAAAAAAAAGAAAAAAGTTTTTTGATGTAAAAATACCAATAATAAAGAAAGAAACCCAGTTATATGGATATGAATTAAAGGAGTTAGAAGGAAGAAATATAATATATGATCTAACACGATTTTTGAGAGGAAAAGGAGCAATTCTTAAATTAAATGTAAAAATTAAAGACAATTCAGCTTTAGCAGAACCAAAAGAATTGATTGTTCTGCCTTATTTTATAAGAAAAATGGTCAGAAAAGGCACAAATTATGTTGAAGATTCTTTTTCAGCTGAATGCAAAGATGCTTTTTTAAGAATAAAACCATTTCTAATAACAAGAAAAAAGGTTTCGCGGGCTGTGAGAAAAGCTCTTAGAGAAAAAGCCAGAGAAGAATTAATAAATTACGCCAAGGCTAAAACTGTTGAAACCCTCTTTGATGAACTTATGAAAAATAATATTCAAAAATTCCTAAGTCTTAAGCTTAAAAAGATTTATCCTTTATCGTTCTGTGAAATTAGAGTTTTTAAGCTGGAAAAATTAAAAGAAAAAGTCCAAGCAGATATCGCTAAGACACCAGAAAAAGAAAAAAAGCAAGAATACGCCCGTGGACTAAAATTATTAAAAGTAATTTTGTAAAACCTCTTTGCAAAACAAAGCCTGTGGAGGGAATTGAACCCCCGACCTACGCATTACAAGTGCGCCGCTCTACCCCTGAGCTACACAGGCAGTAGTTCTTTGGATATTTTGCGAAATTCCTTTTATTGTTCTAATGAGAAGTACGGGTTTAAAAGATTTCTTATTTCTTCTTTTTGATAAATTTTTTAAAAAATCTAAATTCTGACAAAAGATTAGGAATTGCCCAAATCACAGAAATAAATCCTATCACAAATATATACACATAATAACTATTAATATCGTCTCCTATGAAGGGCTTGCCTGTAAAAGAAAAATAGATTAAAGACACACCAACATAAGTTAACAGTACAGCTAAAAATTTCTCTATAATGTTTTTTGGATCAGAAAGAAGCTTTTTTTCAAATAACAAAATTAAAAGATAATACAAGATAAAAACCGAAACAATTATTAGATATGCTAAATTAGCCATTTTATAAAAAAGACCGACTAGTTTTTAAATCTATTTTTCAACAAATTCGGCTCTTCCATCTTCTACAAGAATTTTCGCTACTTCGCGAGGTATATTTGCTATTTGACCTTTTTCAAACGGTCCAATTTTTTCTCCTTCTATATCCAAAAATTCTCCAACACCTTCATTAAATAGGATAAGTTCATTTTTGGATTCTTCAACTTTTTTATTGCTCAGAATTTCATTAATCTTTTTGTCAGAAACCTCTATATTTTTCATCAGCTCTTCAAACATAATTCTTTCAAAGGGGAGCATATTTTCAAAATCTTGTTTTGAAATTCCAGTTTCTGCTGCAATAAGAACAAGATTAAGTATTTTTTTCCTACGCCTTATTATTAATTCTCTAAAAAGAGTTATAGCATTTTCTAATTGCTTTTTTGTCTTAGCTATCATGTCGGAAAGAACATCGTCATCTTTTAGAGAGAGTTGTTTTTTTTCTTGTAGATATGTCGAAACCTCTGCTACAAAATTCTTAGATAGGGGTTGAATTTGGTCTGAATATCTTTCTTTCCGGGTTGCCTCATAAATATCACTATATGTTATCATTTTTCTTTATTTCTTGTTAGTTTAAGTAATTAAATTGTTTCAAAATTAAAAAATCTGCCCTATTTTTAACAATTGCTATAGTAAAATACAACCAATATTCAAAACAGTTATTTTAGAAATCCTACTTTCTCCAGCAATTCATTGCTTGAAAATCTTCCTAAATTGCCATTTTTTGCATTTTTCTCGCAAAATTTTTCTCTAATTTGCTCTAATTTTGGCATATTTTCTGTTTTTTCATCTAAAGTTTGAGAATTTTTCTTTTGAGAAAAAAGAATTTTTTTATTTGCTGCCTGAAAAAATGATAAAAATTTACTTTTTGGTTTTGGTGGTTTATCATTATAAAACAAAACCGGAACAGGGTCTGCTGAATGAGATTTAAGCTTACATGGAGTTGAGTGGTCTCCTGTAACAACAATCTTTATTTTGTTTTGGGTTGCAAAATCTTTTAAAAACTTAAATAAAACTCTATCTAAATACTCTATCATTAATTTTTTTTCAATTGGTTTATTATCATGTCCGGGAGTATCTGTTTCTTTTATGTGAATATAAGCGTAATCAAAACCTTTAATATTTCTTTTTAAAACTTTAATAGAAAAATTGCAGGCTTTCTTCAAGCCATCCCAAAGATTTTCATATGAATCAAGGGTTTTCATTTTTGGATAATCAAAAGAAAAGACAGTCATTCCGCTTATTTTAGAGAAACCTATTTCAAGAGGCATATACACAATAGAAAGCCACCTTCTATAAAATTTTAATTTTGGTGGTTCAATTCCGGCTCCCCTCATCAAAAGAAAATTAGCAGGCAATAATCCTCTTTTTCTTCTTTCTTCATTAAGGGGGTGTTTATCAAGAACCTCAAAAGCTTTTTCAATAAATTCATTAAGAATATTTACAGTATACTGTGTGTTTTCTTCTTCATCTAAAGCCTTAAAATTTCCTATTTTATCTACTATTCGCACTACCCCTTTTAAATAAGTTGTATCGTTTCCTGTAACATTGTCTGAAAATCCCCCTTTTAGAACTAAAACCGCGCGATGTTGAATTGTTGATTTAAATACGAATTTGCATGGAAGCTTTATTTTATTTAATGCCTTAGAAAGAATTTCTGCTTCAGCTGTTGTAAGTGTTCTTCCGGCTCTTCTATCAATTATACTTCTGTTTTTTAAAGAATCAATTGTTGCGAAATTAACGCGCAAAGCCAAATCTCCCCTCGTAATTTTTAAATCTGTTCCTCTTGCTTCAAGTTGCCCCCGTGTACTATCAAGAATTGTATTTCCAAAAAGGGAAGTGATGGCATCATCAGATTCAGGTACAAAACCTGGTTTTACAGGATGCATACAGCCCATCTCACCTCTTGCTGCTAAAAAATCCAAATTAGGAGTTTCAGCTGCTTCCAAGGGGGTTTTTTCTCCTAGTTGAATAGAAGATAGGTCTCCTAATCCATCAAGAAGCACGAGTATCCCCTTCATTCAAATGCTCCTCCTTGGCCTAAATAATCCCATAGGATTATGAAAACAAGTTTGTTTATAAAAATTTATATTCACTTAACAAGAGGTTGATATTTCTGCAAAATTCAGAGAAAACGCCCTATCTAAATCTCTATAGATTAGAAAGAGAAGAAAAAGCGAAAGTGTTTAAATTTATAAATTAACTCCAATTTCTATAAACATGTTTAAATTTTTAAAGGAAAAAATAACAAATTGGGCAAAAAAGATTTCAACAGAAAAGAAATCTGAAAAAGAAGAAAAAAGTTATATAGCTGTAAAACTCAGAAAAGAAGAAAAAGAATCTGGTTTCTTTAAGAAAATAACTGAAAAAGCAGGAAAAATTAAAGTTTCTGAAAAAGAGTTTGAAGCTTATGAAGAGGAATTAAAGATGCTTCTTCTTGAAAATAACGTTGCATTTGAAATTGCAGATAAGATCATTGAGAGTCTCAAAGAGGAAATAATAGGAAAAGAATTTCTAAAAAAAGAGGTAGAATCTGAAATTAGAGAGTGTCTAAAAAGAATAATTGAAACTATTCTTATAGAACCATTTGATATTATCGAAAAAATAAAAGAAAAGAATTTAGATCAACCAAAAGAGCCTTATGTAATTCTTTTCGCAGGAATAAACGGAACCGGAAAGACGACAACAATTGCAAAAATTACACATTATCTAAAAAAGGGAGGGTTTTCTTGCGTTCTCGCTGCTGCAGATACTTTTCGTGCTGCAAGCATAGAACAACTTCAAAAACATGGAGAAAGACTCAAAGTTAATGTAATTGCCCAACAATATGGTTCTGATCCTGCAGCTGTTGGTTTTGATGCAATACAATACGCCAGAAAAAATTTCATAAATGTTGTTCTAATAGATACTGCCGGAAGAATGCACACCTCTAAAAACCTTATAAAAGAAATAGAAAAAATTGCAAGAGTTTGCAAACCAGATTTGAAATTTTTTATTGGAGAAGCGATAACAGGTAACGACATCATAGAACAAGTGAAAAGTTTTGATTGGGCGATAAATATTGATGGAATTATTCTAACTAAAGCAGATGTTGATGAAAAAGGCGGAACAATTTTATCTGTAGGACACGTTACAAAAAAACCTATAATTTTTCTTGGAACAGGTCAAGAGTACGATAAAATAGAGCTGTTTAATAAACAAAAGTTCTTGAAAGAATTGGG
>CAZKUJ010000002.1:0-39977 GCA_964555925.1 Candidatus Woesearchaeota archaeon | reverse complement strand
TAAAGTCTGTTTCATTGTAATATCCAAATCCAAGAACTTCTGTTTTTGTGAAGTAATCTGTTATTACAAAATCAGTTGCATTATAATATCCAAATGCAAGTATTTGTGTTATGTTAAAGTAAGATGATTGATTTGCTGTCCAATACGGGTCTGTCTCTGCTGCAGCTAAAGTTGTTGCATTTAACCAGCCTAAATCATTTGTAATCTCACTTCCGAGAATATCCACAACATTATTTTTAATTCCTTCAGCTGTTATCCAGTATTCAGAAGCATTTACATTTAGATTTGCTTCATCTGTTATAAGCAAGTATTGCGTATCTCCTTGGCTGAAGTTTATCCAAGCTAAATCATTTGTTAACCACGAGCCCAGAATATCTGAAACATCATTCAAATCACCTTCTGTTGTACTCCACCAATCACTTTTATTTACATTTAGGTTTGATTCTTCTGTCAAAAGAATATATCTTCCATCTCCATCTGTGAAATTAATCCAGCTTAAGTCATTTGCTAACCATGAGCCCTGAATTTGTGAAATATTTCTTAATGCTCCTCTATCCCCTGTATTCCACCAGTCAGAAACATTTACATGAAGTGTTCCGCTTGCACCTGAAATTCTCGTATCAATTGTTGTATTAAGCTGAGTTTCATTAAAATCCAATTGTGTTCCGTTAAAGCTTAGATAAATTTGAGAAGCTGTTCCAATAATCCAATTAAATATGCCCTTAAACCAAGAAGCACTTACATTTCCAGTAACATCCACATCACCGCCAACATCTAAATCACCAGCAATGTCGACATCACCCCCAACAGAAATATCTCCACTTGCATTAATATCCTGAACAAAAATTCCTGTAATTCTATTTAGAAGACTGCCTAAAAAACTAAAGAAACCAGAGCTAGCACTGACATTAAAATCGCCAAGAGTTAGATTAGAATCCACAATTATCTCACTAAGATTGACTTGAGTAGCTCTAAACGCATATGGAACTCTGCTCAATTGAGTAAAATCTTTCAAAATTCCATCCCTATAATAACAAAGATAGTATTGTTTATCATAATCTAAAGCACTTAAATTACCGCCTCCAGAACCAATTTGCGGAATATAAAGTGAAACAATCCCTCTAACATCTGTGGTTTCACTTACAGAATGATTATATAAAATCGGACCCAAACAACTTGCATTAGAATTAGTAGTTATGTTAAAAGAGAAAGTAAAAGTTCCTGTTTGGATTGTTCCGTTTGAATATGTTGTCTGAAGATTTATATGAAATGTATCATTTATTTCAGCTGAAGAAACAAATGCTAAAAAAACAATCAAATTAAAAGTTAAAAAAAGATTAATCAGTAATTTTTTAGAAGAATTTTTATTTATTTTTTTCTTATTTTTTTTATTTGTAGGATATTTTTTAAATTCAATCTTTTCCTTACTAAATGAAATATACCATACGCTACCTGACATAGAAATAAATACCAAAAATAAATCATAAATATTAGGAACTAATTAGGGCCTGAACTAAGATTTTTTAGGCCTATTAGGGCTTTTTTCGTTTTTATCTGTTATCTTACATTTTTAATGCGTAAGGTAAAAAAGATAATTAATTTTCTCGACGATAAAATTTCCTAAAAACACACGTAAGTAAAATTTATAAAAGCAAAAATCCTTAATTTATCAGTTAAAAATTAGGGACTTTTTGAAATAGCACTAATTTTTACAAAAAAATTCAATCAAAAAAGGGGAAAATGAAGCAACCGATTAAAATATATCTTAATTTTGAAACAAAAAAGAAATTAATGCAAAAAGCAGATGACACAGGGTTCACTGGTCGCGGTGCTTTAACAAAATTCATAGAAAAAATTGCTGCAGAAGATATATGTTTTCTTGATGAAAATTTAAGGAAGATGTTAAAAGCTTTATTTCCCTCCAAAAATTAATTGCAAAATAATCTATTCTAGATAAATTTTAATACACCAGAAACAAATTAAATTAAGAAGCCTGTAGCTCTTTCCTAAATTCCTTAAGAAGAAAAGGAAACTAGTGAAGGCGAATAAAATGAGCCTGTAGCTCAGCCTGGTCCAGAGCACTGCTCTTATAAGAAAACAATTCACAAGAATTGAATATCTCTTGGAATGAAATTTTTATCTAAGAGAGGCAGGGGTCCTCGGTTCAAATCCGAGCAGGCTCATTTTATAAAAGTAATGCAGAATATAACTAAGAATTACCAAAACACAATCCAATTTTTTAATTTATCCAAAAAATATGAAAGAGTGACTTCATTTGTTTTGTATCTTTGATAAGCATTAAGCATATTTTGAATTGTTACAATTTCACCTAAAGAGGGTTGCTCTTCTTCTGCAGGTGGTGGAATAATTCTCTCCCCTTCTTCTGAATAATAATATCCATTATAACAATAACCAATTGTTTTCAATCCTTCACACCAGCACTCATTTGTTATTTCACCTTCGCCACAAATATCTGTTCCAGATGGAGCAACTCTTAATGGATGTGGATAAATGTAAGGTTGGTAATATTCTGTCCAGGTGTTTGGTGCAGTGCATTTATAGAACTTTCCTGTTTGAGTATAGGTTTTCATATCTGCCATGACAGCAGGGGGCATTGAACAGGGAGAATACGAAGTTTGCCAATAACCATCTCCTATTGAACAGCTGCCTGTAGGTGGAGAACTCCCACAATTTATTCCTTTTTGAGTATTTCCGTCAAGAATATTTGAATTATAGTTCCAATAGTCAACATTTTCTGTAATCGTGTAAGGAGTGCCTACAGCATAACTTCCACAATTGTCCTGAAGGACATAAATTGGTCTGTTAACTCCATTCCCAACATTATTCCAAACATACGTATTCTGAACATGCATGGAATATCTTAGCCCAGTGCCACTCTGGCAGCTATCACAAGAATACTGATAAATATCAGGTAATGGCATAATTCCTGTTCCTGTTATGACATTATTAAACATCAACATCCAACTTCCACGTAGACGCATCCATTCTTGGGCTGTGCTATATGGATTACGAAAGTTTGTATGAATATTCCCATACCACTCTGATTTAATTTGTGACCACTGCTCACAAGACTTTACTTCAGGTAGGCAAGAATTAGGAACATTATAT
Source organism: Candidatus Woesearchaeota archaeon (assembly GCA_964555925.1). Lineage (GTDB taxonomy): Archaea > Nanobdellota > Nanobdellia > Pacearchaeales > GW2011-AR1 > ASMP01. The sequence continues at coordinate 36,848 of CAZKUJ010000002.1, read as the reverse complement.
GGAGCGTAACCACATTGCACATTACCATCAATAGTTGTCATGCTCTGCAGTCCATGAAGGTCTTGCCATTGGTTTCCATCTAACAAGAGCTGTCCCAAATCATAGGTGTTATACCTAATTACAATGCTTCCGCCCTGGCCAGCCGTGAACGCACCAGTTGATTTGGCAGTGGTTGCGATTGCCGTGTTGTCTTCAAAGAAAAAATTATTTCTAGTGCCATATTCCCTTTGGTTCAGATTCCAAGACCTGCCATCGCCTCCCGCCGTCCTTATAACAGTTTGGCAGTCTATAAAGGAATTAGAATAAGCCACGCCGTATACCGGGCCGTTTATTTGAATTGTCTCCGCAAGTTCATTCTTAAAAGTATTATCGTGGATTCTTACTTTAGTAATGGGGGTGGTTCCTGAATTGCTAACATCCAATACCCCTTCTTGATATGTGATTTTATTTGCATTTATGGTGAATCCTGTAAACTCAAACGGAGTATTATTACTTATTGATGTGGAATCAGGTTCATAGTAGATAGCTCCGTAAGGTGCTAAACCAGAAAGAGAGATGCTTGTCTCTCCACCTATGCCCCCCTTAAGATTAATGCCTTTTTTAATACACAGTGCAGTATCGCCAGAACATCCCTGTGCCTTAGTAATCCATGTTGCACTCCCAGCAGGAACTAATACTGTGTCACCATAAGATGAACTATCAATAGCAGCTTGCACATCAGTCTGCGAACAACTTGGTGCATTAATTGTCGCAGCACTAATAATTGGAAGCAAAAGAAATATATAAATCATCAAGCAAATCAAACTCTTCTTCATTTCTATTCCAAGAAAACATAATTTATAAAATTAATTAAACTATCTAAAAATAATCCAGTTTCTTAATTTGTCTAAGAAATACAGAATACTAACTTCATTTCTTTTATATCTTTGATAAGCATTAAGCATGTTTTGAATTGTTACAATTTCACCTAAAGGAGGTTGCTCTTCTTCTGCAGGTGGTGGAATAATTCTCTCCCCTTCTTCTGAATAATAATATCCATGATAACAATAACCAACAGATTTCAATCCTTCACACCAGCATTCTTTTGTTATTTCTCCTTCGCCACAAATATCTGTTCCAAATTGCGCAACACTTAATGGATGAGGATAGGGATAAGGCACATAAGTTGTGGCGACTCCGCCGCAAGAAGTTGGCATGGTTGGTCCATAGCAATATTCCCTTCCATTCATGACATATTCTGGGCCTCTGACAACTACGGGGACAGCATAGGCTCCATCTATTGTGTTGTTCCAAAACAATACTGGGCGCAATGTCCTTATCAAGTTTCCTTCCCAGCCCAATTGGTCTCTGCAAGGATATCCTGTGGGGTTGCTAGAATTGTCAATGTCAATGCAAGAGCCAGTAATGCCTCCACAATCAGCATCAGAAGTGCAGCGTCGTGGATAAGTGTTGTCTGAGCCCAGGCAGGCTTTTATTCCTGATGAACTGCCGCAGAGAACATCCCAAGGGTCTCCTCCGAGCTGAGTTGTCCTATAGGTTTGAATCCAGATGCCGTCATTGCAGTCAGGCCTTCCCTGGGCTACATTATTGAACACAACACCATTTCCTCCTCTCAAGCCGAAGTTACCGCAAAGGCCTGTGCCAGGATCATTAATAAAGAGGTTGTCATAAATCTCCCATTTCTTGCACCCTCGCAAGCCACCGATGATTGCATCGTGCATACCTAAGTTACCATTTCTTACTGTGTTGTGCCTGAATACATAGCTACCGCTTTCACAATCAACATCTGAAAGCGCCATTGGAACATGAATAAAATTACAGTCCTCAATATAAACCGCATCACTTCCTCCAAGGCCAAGAGGCCTATTCCAAACAGTATTACCTCCTCTAACATCCCTGACATGAATATTAACTATGTTATTGGCATTGTCAAAAGTACAATGGTCAATAACGCCACTATTATAATCAGAAGGGGTGCCTGATGCCTGTACCCAGATTATACGATTAGAAGCACTTGCTTTGCCTGTCACATGATCAAAGTAGATGTAGTCAATCCTCCAATTCTTTGATGCGCCTTCTACGAAAAAGCCTGCGCTTCCCTTCATAGTCATACCATTTATGCGCCAAGGCTTGCCATCTCCTCCTTTCACATCAAAACCATAATCAGTAATATTAGTCAACCCAATGCCAGCGCCTTTTATTGTCAGAGCTTTAGCAGGAGAATACAAATCAATAGTTACTACTGTTGTCCATGTGCACGCGCCTACAGGCACAAGAATAGTATCTCCATCTTGCGCTGCATTAACTGCAGCTTGCACATCAGTCTGCGAACAACTTGGTGCATTAATTGTCGTAGCACTAATAATTGGAAGCAAAAGAAATATAGAAATAATCAAACAAATCAAACTCTTTTTCATTAATATCTTAATAAAATAGATTTTATAAAATTAATTATCTAAAAGATTTCCTTAAACCAATTTATAATTGAAGAAAAATCTCTTTTTAATGCTCCAATAACTCCCCCGGTAATAGATGGTTGTGAAACCAGAGATATACTTACATTTCCACTTGAAGAAGTAAAATTAAGAACTCCATTTGAAGAACTTAAGTAATTATCTGAAGAATCATTGTTTGTTACACTATAAGTTGCTCCTCCAGGAATTACTCTTGTGATATAATTTTTAACATTAGTTCCAGAGGGAATTGTATAGCTTAGGGTGCTTGTGTCCATTAATGCACACATCATGACAACTGAGGAAGTGTTATAGAAAGTATAAATTCCATAACAAGAATTGCTTCCTGAAACATATTGACTAATTGGTTGATCAAGATAACTACTAAGATTGTAAATTGAATAAAGAAGTGTGTTTGAAGGAGAAGAGAAGTTAAAAGTTCCTCTCCAAATATTTGTTTGACTTGTATTATATATGCTAACATTAGTGATGGTTGGTCTATGAAGTTTTAGAAGAAGCGTGCTACTACTGGAATCATTTATTCTAATTGTTGCATTAGTGACAGATATTTGTGGCTGTTGACTACTATTAACATAAAAATCAAAACTAGACACAGATTCATTTGAGATATCTAAAATAAAATAAAGATTATTTTTTATCTCAAAATATTGTTTATTATCTGAAGAGAAATTAATGTAAACGTATTCTAATGTTTCTTCTGTTTCATTAAAAATAGTTGTGGTTGGTTCTGTTGTGCCTTCATCTGTTGTAGAAGAACTTCCTCCGCCACCTCCAGAAGAGGTTGTAACAGAAGTTGTATCTAAAAGAGGCGTTGGTTTCTCCACGCTTCCCCCACCTGCATCAAAAGTTTTATAGATAAATTCCACACTAACTCTTATAATACCCCCTAAGCTGGATAAACCTAAATCATCTGCAGTAATCACATAATCATAAAAACCATTAAATTTCTGCTTTTTAAACAATGAACTTAAAAAGGAAATTTCATAATCCAAGGAAATATTGTTTGCACCTTCTGTGGTGTAATAAGAAAAAGTTTTTCCTTGGTCATCTCCAAAATTAAAACGAATACCTGAAATCTCTTTATCTTTACTTCCTCCTTCTAAAGCAATATAGATACTATTTTCTTCTTCATTTAATTCTGCATTTAAAATGTTTGCTCCAAGACCTAATTCTTTTTCAGGACTTGAAGAATAATCATAATAACGTATAATAATAAAAGATAAAATAACAGCCAAAAAAATAAAAATAATTACAGAGAATAAAATCAATTTCCTTGTGTGAGAAGAAATTCTGTTGCTATGCCAATTCAAAATTTCGTCGTCTTTCCTATTTCCCTCTTTATAATCCATTCATTATGATAAGATATTTTAGTTTATAAAATTAATTAAGCTACCAAAACACAATCCAATTTTTTAATTTATCCAAAAAATACAGAATACTAACTTCATTTCTTTTGTATTCTTGATATGCATTCAGCATATTCTGAAGGGTAATTATTTTTGGTGTTGGAGAAACACTAAAACTAATCAAATAATCATTGATATTTGCATTTTCAGAAGAATCAATGCATTTTACATAATAATTGTAAGTGTTTCCGTTTTGTAATCCTGTTATTAATGTTGAATGACTTGTTGAACCTGTTGTTGAAAAAGTATTTGTCATTGAACTATAAGAAACTCCTGGTGCTGTTGAATATCTGCATGTTGCTACCTCATTTGTTATTAATCCAATTGTTATTGAAGTTGTTCCTGAACTTAAATTCCCAGTTGGATATCCTGAAGTCCTTATTGGTGAAGTTGTATCAATAAAAGGAGAAGATAAATCAGAATCGCAAAGAAGAGGATAACTGACACAATCTGTCCTTATTGGGTGTGGATATACAAAAGGTGTGTAATAAGGTATCCAATTATTGTTGCTTCCACACTTATAAAGCACCCCTGTTATTGGCTCGGTTGGATTTGCGCCTACATTCTTGTCATCGAGTCCAGAACAATCTTGTTCTGTTGCCCAATATCCAACACCAACATTACAAGTAGAAGGTCTATTAGCCAAAGTACCACATCCAACTCCTGAACTGCCAGTAAAAGGCACCTTATTCCAGAAAACATCCACGTCTTCTGCGATTAAATAATTACGCACTGAACAATCAGAATCCGAGTTGGACAAACTTATGTCAACAACCAATGATGTTCCGGTCTTTCCAAATCTGTTGTTCCAATAATAAGAATCACTAACATGCTGAGGCTGCTCATTTGGGCTACATGCTGGTTTTGGGTTGCAAATAGCACACGTATGGCCATAAGAGCAATCATCACATTCTTCCTGTAAAGTTATCCATGTCGAGCCGGAATTTACTATCTTATTCCAGAAAAGCAGGGCCATGCCCCCACGATGGTAGAAGAGCTTGACATTCTTATTATTAGCATCAATCTTGTTGCCATAAATTTCTCTGCCCATAGCTGCATCGTTTGAGTTCCAGTCCTGATTTCCGTGGGAATCCCAAGGATAAAAATTGCTACTGCTAGTCGGGTTCGTATAATTTATTGTATTATAACGCTCTACAAGTATAGATCCCAATCCTAACTGGTTCAATCCGTCATACTTGCTCTGGACTATGATGTTATCTTCCACATATAAATTTTTTTCGCCACCATAAGAATAAGCTATATTGTTCCAACTTATTGAATTACTGCCATATCTGCGCTGCCAAGCGTTTCCAGTGAAAAGATTATTATCTACCACCCCATAAACCTGGCCTTGCAATCTCCATGAATGGCCTGCGCAGTTTAAGAAATAATTATGGTCTATGCGAATTCTTGGCTCATGATAAGGGGATGGATTGTCAATATAGGGGCCTGAAGCTATGTTGTTCAGATTAAATTCTATTCCTGAAAGTCTAAAAGATGAATAGACCAAGGGCTCTTGGAGGGTGTAACTGATTATATCGCCACTCGTAGTTTTATCAATGATGGTTTTTCCCACCCCTGCACCGATAAGAGCAATGCCTTTGGTAATCGTAAGAGTGCTAGTCCATATGCAGTTTCCCGCAGGCACCATGATTGTGTCTCCAGAACTTGCGCTATTAATAGCATTCTGAATATCTGCCAGGTTGCATGAATTTGCGTTGATGGTTGCTGCTTTGACAAGAGGTAATATCAAAAAAAGCAATATAATCCAAACAAAAAAACTCTTTTTCATTTCTATTCCAAGAAAACATATTTTATAAAATTAATTAAACTATCTGAAGATAATCCAGCTTCTCAATTTATCTAAGAAATAAAGTAAACTTACCTCATTTCTTTTATATCTTTGATAAGAGTTGAGCATGTCTTGAAGTGTGGCAACTCCACCTAAAGAGGGTTGCTCTTCTTCTGCAGGTGGTGGAATAATTCTCTCCCCTTCTTCTGAATAATAATATCCATTATAACAATAACCAATTGTTTTCAATCCTTCACACCAGCACTCATTTGTTATTTCACCTTCGCCACAAATATTTGTTCCAGATGGAGCAACAGAAAGTGGATGTGGATAGATGTAAGGCGTGTAATACGCGACCCATTCATAATTACCAACGCTGTTTTTTTCAGCTCTATACAGAGTTCCAAAAAGCGGAACAGTTGGATTTCTGCCAGTCATTCTTGTTAAATCTGTACAGCTTTGGTTTGTCACCCAAAAACCAAGACCAGAAGCAGTGGGTGTTATTGCGTTCATTTCCGCTAAAGTTCCGCAGCCAACTCCACTTTTGGTACATGCATTTCCATTGTAATAACCGCACGAGCCCACCCCGTCTATTGTACCATCAAAGGCACGAGTATTATCTCTAAACCATCCATCATTTTCAAACAGAAGAAATGGATCATTCAATATGCCGTTAGCTCTGTTATAATGATCAAATAGAATATTCAATGTGTTCGAAAGCGTGATTCCATTAACTCCACCATAATTTCTCCAATAATATGATTCACGGGGGCGTTGAATGCAATTTCCGTCAGCAGTTCTGCCATAACGAGTCCCCTCAGGACAGAAAACTACCATGAAATTGTCGTCGTTATATTCTTCCCATATATTCAAAGACCCAGTCCCACTACTGCCACTCCACCTGTTGAAAAAGAAAAACACTTGCCCACCACGATGATCTATCCACCTACCATTTGTACCAATGCGATGGTTTCCATACAATTCAAGACCAATTCCACCTGTAGGATTATTCTCTTGATTTCCATGTATATCATATGATTGCGCAAAAACAGTAGACCCTCGCTTTGACAGATTAATCGTGTTATACCTGGCAACATATCTATTTCCAGCCCCACCACTGACTATTAGAGATGAGGAATAATCATCTGTTAGATAAATATAATTGTTTTCGTAATACATTGCATTACCAGTTCCAGGCACCCATTCTTCAACCTGATTCCAACCAGTAGGTCCTCCGAGGAAGCGCCAGGCATGTGATACATCCTGGATTGTATTATTGTAAATCACTCCAAAAACACCATGATTATGAACTATTCCAATGCCACTACCGGTTCTGCCAATAAATTTATTGTCGTGAATTACAACTTTTGTTAATGCTTTTGTGATATCTTGATTTGTTAATTCTAAGCTCCCATACAAAGAAGATATTTGCTGAAACGTAAAACCAGACAAGTGAAAAGGATAATCGTTTGTGGCTGTTGTTTGATCTGCATTAAATTCTATTGTGTAAACACCTGTGCCACTTGGTCCATCGCTTTTAATTATTGTTTTATCTATGCCTGCACCTTGGAGAGTTATTCCTTTTGTAATTGTAAGTATCTTATCCCACACACAAGTTCCAGCTGGAACTAAAATAGTATCGCCGTAATTAGCTATATTAACAGCTGCTGAAACATCTGAATAAGAACAGCTTGGTGCATTAATTGTCGCAGCACTAATAATTGGAAGCAAAAGAAATATAGAAATAATCAAACAAATCAAACTCTTTTTCATTAATATCTTAATAAAATCAATTTTATAAAATTAATTGAATTACCAAAACACAATCCAGTTTCTTAATTTGTCTAAGAAATACAAAATGCTAACTTCATTTCTTTTGTAATTTTGATAGGCATTTAGCATTTCTTGGATTGTGACAAATTGCTCGACAGGAGGCTCAATAATTCTATCTCCTTCTTCTGTAGAATAATATCCATTATAACAATAACCCACAGATTTCAATCCTTCGCACCAGCACTCATTTGTTATTTCACCTTCGCCACAAATATCTGTTCCAGATGGAGCAACAGAAAGGGGATGAGGATAGATGTAAGGTATATAATCTGCTCTGATTGTGTTATTAAAATAATCTATATCTCTCTTAAGCAGTATAGCATTTCTTTCACAACCAGAATGAGGAATAAAATCGATATCACTTGGTACGCCATTAATATAATTTGTATTATTCCATTCATAAGCAGGTTCATGAGTTTGAGGGTGTACAGAATCCACACCATAATCAGTTGATCTGCCAAGTTGGTCTCTACAAGGCCAACCAGTGCTCTCTTGATTACCGTCAATATAGCATGTACCATCACAAGCGCATTCTAAACCAGATGGTCCACAAGCCCTATCATAATAAATATTTATTCTGTCTGCTCCCCATAAAAAATTATAAGCTGTATTGTTAAATATCACTCCTGTTCCTCCTCTAAAACTAAAAGGAACCCAAATTACAGGAGAATCTCTGATTACATTTTCATAAACTTCATAGCTAAATGTTCCTCTTCCCCATTGGGAACCATGGGCTTCTACATATCCTCCATCACAATCATTGTGCCTAAAAACATATCTGCCCCCATTATTAGAATCAACTGCATTACTCATTATATAAGTTCCATTAAGTGAGTTGTTATATTGATTATTTTCTATATAAACTGCATTGGAAGTTCCAAGAGTTAAGGGTCTTTTCCAGGAAGCATCTGCATCACCCATAATTACAACTCTACCCATACCTCTAAACAAATTATTATCTATAAGTCCATAAGTAAATCCACTTGTTCCGACACAAGTATCGGGGCTTCCGAACGATGTAGAAGTTATAAATTCGTTATGATCAACTCTCCAATTCATTGCACTACCTCTAATATTGATAAAACTCGAATCTGTATCGCCTATGGTATATCTTCTCAACGTAAAACCGGTTATTCTAAATGGCTTTCCAGCCACTCCTTCTACAGTAATAAGGTGTTCTCCATATTTTGTTCCGATTGCATCACTAGTTTCATCTATTATTATTGTTTTTCCAATTCCTGCACCATTAAGAATAATGTTCTTCTTATCTATAAAAAGTGCGGGCGCATTAGAAGTTAATGTAAACCATGTGCAAGTTCCCGCAGGCACGAGCACAGTATCTCCATCTTGTGCTGCATTTGCAGCTGCCTGCACATCAGTCTGCGAACAACTTGGTGCATTAATTGTCGCAGCACTAATAATTGGAAGCAAAAGAAATATAGAAATAATCAAACAAATCAAACTCTTTTTCATTAATATCATAATAAAATAGATTTTATAAAATTAATTAAATTGTTTTATTTAAGTAGATATTCCATTCCAACCAGCCAATCTTGCCCAAAGCCACCACGCAGCTTCTCCTTTAAGATAACAATTAAGGCATTGCGAGTGGGCACAACTACTAGAGCAAGGAACACAATAATTAGAATTACACCAATTTATAGCCCAATTACTATCAACAACACCATCATTGTTACTATCATAATCGCAATTATCAGTTACTAATTTATCTGCATACCAATTGCCATCTGGGTCATAACTTTCTATATCAGCAAAATCATAAAGAGTACCATTATTGGCATTGACAAAATTACGTATTTGTGTAGTACGAAGATTATGCACGCAAGCCCACCGAGTTGGATCTGTGCATAACAATTGTCCTGCTGTCACATGTCCTGTCATATAAACAAATCTAACATTTGGAAAGTCTAATTCAAGTTGATGCATCAAATTAAGATAAGTATTTATGTTCTCCTCGATTGTATTCATTTGATAACACCAAGCCCAAATAATGACATTTATATCTGGATTTTGATTTAGATAAATGCGAGTAGCAGTTGCCCATGCAGTATAATTCGGATTTCCCAAATCATTAGCTATCCCCAAACCCCCAAAATTACTAGCATAATCTCTAATATCAAGAGCACCATTGGTTCCTCCATTATTCCAAGAATAAAGAAAACCTTTTTCAGAAACCAGCATATTCATACCTGTTATAAGTTGGCTACCATGAGAGGTATGACCATAAGCAATATGCAAATCTGTTTTAGCTTTTTCTATCCATTCTTGAGGAATATTTTGAAAACTTGCTGCAGAAGTATAATCAACAATTATTGCTTCTGTTGAGATGTTAGAAATTAGATTGTTTGCACAAACTCCATTAATACAGGTCTGTGTTGAATTACAATCATATCTTATTTCTTCTTTCACATTGCAACTGTCGTACCAATAAACATCTCCGTTAGAACAATTTGAATAATTATGTGCTGTACAAATAATCTCTTCTGAAGGGAGGTCAAAAACAATCCAGCTCCTGAGTTTTTCTAAAAAATATAAAATACTCACTTCATTTTGTTTATATTCTTGATATGCATTTAACATATCTTGGATTGTGACAATTTGACTTAATATTCTTCCTGCTAAATTTTCAGAAGGAATATCTTTTAGAGTATATTCAAAAGCTCTCACATCTGTTTGCGAGCAACTTGGTGCATTGATAGTAGCTGTAGTAACAATCGGAAATAAAAAAATAACGAGAATAAATAGTAAAATCAAACTCTTTTTCATTAATATCATAATAAAACAGAACTTATAAAATTAATTAAACTATCTGAAAATAATCCAGCTTCTCAATTTATCTAAGAAATAAAGTAAACTTACCTCATTTCTTTTATATCTTTGATAAGAGTTGAGCATGTCTTGAAGTGTGGCAACTCCACCTAAAGAGGGTTGCTCTTCTTCTGCAGGTGGTGGAATAATTCTCTCCCCTTCTTCTGTAGAATAATATCCATTATAACAATAACCAACAGATTTCAATCCTTCGCACCAGCATTCTGAAATTATCTTTCCTTCATCACAAATATTTGTTCCAGATGGAGCGACAGAAAGTGGATGAGGATAGATGTAAGGTGTGTAATAAACAGTCCAAGTATTAGGAGAAGTACATTTGTAAAGTGTGCCTGATATGATGTTAGTATGATTAGCCCCTACAAATCCAGTTAAATCAGAACAGCTTTGAGCTGTTGCCCAATAACCCACACCAAAAGTGCATGTGCCTGGTCTTTCAGATAAAGTATCGCATCCAACGCCTGATGTTCCATCAAAGGAAGGATTGAAATTGAAAAACTCGTCGTTCTCATTTACGATATAGCCACATTTCTCCACACAATCCGCGAAGCCACGGCTATAAAAGTTAGAGATTGGTCCTGTCAAAGAACTCCCGCGGTTATTCCATGAATAGCTATCACTAATATGCTGCGGCTGCGGGTTATCAGTATCACAATAAACACAATCACATGCTTCCCATCCTAATGATACGCCCTCTGAATCACGCAATCCCCAGAAATTTCCTGTTTTAGAAATATAGTTATAGAAGATAGCATGTTTTCCGCCCCTAAAATCAGCATAACCAGAATTAAGTGATATGTGATTTCCATATATTTCTGAGCCAAAACATGACCTATAAGCACATCCGCCGCTTTCAGTTCCTACATCACCATGCATGTCCATAAGTGGGTATGACGCTGGACCTAATGCTCTAATAGTATTGTATCGAAACGCATATCTGTTTCCATACTGACAATCCACCATTGCATCATAAGCCTCAATTATATTGTCTTCAAAATAAAAATTGTTGTCAGCCTTGCCAAAAACAATTCCTTCCCAATTTTGCCACCAGTCATGGTCATCTCCAGATGCGAATCGAATTGGATAATCGGTGCCTGTGAATATATTGTGGTCAGCAACTCCGCGGTAACCGTTTATAGTTAATGCCTGACTAGCAGAATCTTTAAAGTGATTGTGGTCTATTCTTATTTTTGTTTGAATAGTCAAATCAGTATAACTGTATGAAAGCCTAATACCTGTGCACTGGTCATCAAAATCAAAAGTAAATCCTGAAATTCTAAAAGGATCATTAGCAGAAAAGTTTGCTGGTTTGTATATAATCGCACTCTGGTTATGTGTGCATGTTATGTTTGTTTTATTGATTCCTTCACCTATTAAAGCAAGAGACTTATTAATTGCTAAAGAAGGATAAACATAAAAACCACTGTCTATGGTCCTTCTTCCAGTGCCCCACACACAGTTTCCAGCAGGAACTCTAACTACATCTCCAGGTTCTGCAGCATCGATTGCTTTCTGAACATCTTCTAAAGAACAAGAATTTGCATTAATTGTCGCCGCATTAATCGTCGGAAATAAAAATAATATAAAAACAAAAATTAGCAAACAAATCAAACTCTTTTTCATTAATATCTTAATAAAATAGATTTTATAAAATTAATTATTATTCGATAGAATTTCATAATAAGGGTTTTTCGCAAAAAGCTTAAAAACATAACTAATTTAAAAATATAAATGGCTCGCAAAAGACTTTATAGAAACAAAAAAGAAAAGATGGTTGGGGGTGTTTGCGCAGGAATTGGAGATTTTTTGGATATTGATCCAACAATTGTAAGATTAACTTGGGCAATTCTAACAATTCTATCTGTTGGAGTTGGTTTAATAGCCTATCTTGTAGCATGGGCAATCATTCCAGAAGAACGAAGCTCAAAATCAAAGAAAAAATAAAAAGGCGCAATTCTTATTTTTCGCAATAAAGAGAAGCTTTAAAAATTAAAAATCTCATTCTACTTAAATCAAAAAATCCCGATAGTTCAGGCTAAAATCAAAAGATTTTGCTAAGCTCTATCAGATGCTAAAGCCCCGATAGTTCAGTGGCCAAGAATGCGGCCCTTTCAAGCGATGGTGCAAACCAACGATTGCTGAAGAAATTCGCAAGAATTTCTGATTCAAACGACAACGCTAAACTACGTGAAGTCCGGCCGTGACCCGGGTTCGAATCCCGGTCGGGGCGTATCCCTACATCTTAAATGAAAATAGAAAAATATATAAATATGTAGGGGTATATTATTCTATGATTATAAGAAAGAAAACCAAAGGTAAAAAGGCATATTATTATTTAGGGCACAGCATAAGAAAAGGAAATAAGATAGTAAAAAAAGAAAAATATCTTGGCACTTCAATTCCAAAAAACATTGATAAGATAAAAGAAGAATTCAGCAGGGAATTAAAGATTAATCTCTATAAAAAACTGGAAGAGATAAGGAGAAATTTCCAGAACGAATGGAAAAAAATTCCTAAAAGTGCTAAAGAGAAAGAACTTGAAGAAATATCTATCGCATTTACATATAACTCTAATGCTATTGAGGGGTCTATAATAACTTTACATGAAGTAAGAGAAATAATTCAAGATAAAATAGCTCCAAATAAACCAATTAGAGATATAAAAGAAACAGAAATGCATAATAAAGTATTTTTAGAAATGTTAAAGAAAAAAGGGAAGATTAGTAATGAATTGTTATTAAAATGGCATAAAGAAATTTTTGGTGAAACAAAACAAGATATTGCTGGAAAATATAGAAATTATCTTGTACGAGTTGGAAGTTATGTTGCTCCCCCTTGGACTAAGATTAAAACTACGATGAATCAAATTATTGAATTTTCTAATAAATCAAAACTTAATCCTGTAGAGCTAGCTGCAAGAACACATTACAAATTTGAGAGCATTCACCCTTTTGGAGATGGGAATGGGAGAATTGGAAGATTATTGATGAATTATATTCTTTGGCATGCTGGTTATCCTATGCTTATTATTGAATACAAAAAAAGAAGATCTTATTATAATGCTTTTCCTAAGGGTCAAGAAGCCTTTGTTGATTATTTTATAAAAAGATATTTGGCTGTTCATAAAAAAAGGTATACAAAATAAGTCTAAACTGTATCACTTTTGATACTGTCTCGGTCGGGGCGTATTTTTTACTGAAGATAAAATGTTTATTTGCAAGAATTCAATTTCAGATAATGTTTATTTGTATCTTTTTTGATAAATTTATGCCCTTGCATTTAAGCTCTGCATAAAGGTACCATTTTGTAGAAGAATTTTTTCCCATTAAGATCTGAGCAGATTTTACTAATGTACCTGCTACACCTTCTAATTTTTGGGAAACGTTTTGAGGTATTTTTATTGAAAAATCATAGTTATATTCAGAGGGGGAATAATTTTTCTTCCCTTCTAATGGCTGATTAAAATCAAATAAGGGGACTTTTTTAGATTGTGAGCTTTTAGAATCTGCTGAATAAGTTTTCTCTACTCTTTCACATTTCAATCCGACAACAAGTTTTGTTGACTCTACTGGTTTTTTAAGTTTCAATGATAAATTGCCTTTAATGGTTTCGCCAGAAGAATAACTGTACTTTTCAGGCACTATTTCTATAGATCCTTTTGTTTTTTTCAAAATCCATAAAACGACAATAAGAGCCATTACCCCTGCTATAACCCCAATTATTAAATAACTAGTGTTCATATAAAGATATGAAAATTAATGCTTAAATACTTTTTTTGCAATAGTTGAATTAGTATAGACACTTTTCTATAGATTAGAATCCTTAAGAAACCATTATTCTGTTTACCAAGTTTGGGCGTTTTTAAGAAACAATTTCCTCTAATCTTGAAATATAAGAATCCCAGGTGTTTTCTGAAGCTACTTTTTTCTTGGCTTTATTTACAATTTCTCGAACTTCCTCAGAATTCTCTTGAATTTTTGTAAAAGAATTAAATATCGCTCCCATATCTTCAGAAGACCCAATTGAATACGGACTTTTGCATGTAATTGTTGGAATCCCGAGAGTCATTGCATCAATAACTGATTTAGAATAAAGTTCTGGAGTAATCATTGGTTGAATCAAAACATCTGAAGCTAAAAAGTATTTAAGAATATCTTTAATAGAATTCCTTTCTAATTTCTTAATCCATGGAACAAAAGTTATGGAATTTGCAATAGTTTCATCTAAACCATATCGAATCATCTCTTCTTTCATTTCTTCTTTTGTGCCCAAAAGAACCAATTGAGATGAAGGATATTCTTTTCTTATTTTTTTAAAAGATTCAAATAAACAATTGGCTCCTTTTTTAAAATATATTCTGCCGCAATAAAGCAATATATTTTCTTTTCTCAGAGATTCTCTAAATTCTAGAGCTTTATTATTTGTTTCTTTGATTATTTCTTCAGGCAAGTCATAAAAATCAGAAACATTTTCAAAAACATGGATTGGTTTCTGTATTCCAAATAGTTCAAGAGCTTTTTTATGATTCTTTGATATTGTGAATAAATAATCTGATTTATCAATAGCGCTTAATTGAGCTTTTTCTCTTTCAGAGAGATTATTTATTAAACTATTTGCGTAAGATTGAGGAAATCCTCCATCTAAAAAAGGGATTTTATCACTTTCCTTAATATGATAATAAGGAATAATTGCATGAAGACCATAAATTAGAGTCTGTTTTTTTCCTGCAAGAATTTTATCAAGTAAGCCCCTATATTCCCATGTATGTGTCTGAAGATGAATAATTCCATTTAGATTTTTTAATTCTTTTTCTTCTAAAGGGTGAATTTCTTCTGTTAAAAGATTAACATCGACAGGAGCGTCTTCCCACCAGCTAGAATAATATTTTGCCTCATAACCTCTTTTATCCAAATTTTTGGCGAGGTTCCATGAATGCTCAAATGCTCCGCTTCTTCTTCTGGAAAATCCCAGTATGTAATGATTTTTTTTCATGTTATTATAAAATTTTATGCTAAAATAGAGTAGTCAATGTAGAATTTTTGGTTAAAATCTTCATTTTTACTCTGTTCCTTTCTTTTTTAGTTTATTTATAAATTTTTCCTTTTATTTCTAAGGCGCCATATGGAGAATTCTCAAGGATCTATTTCACTCTTTTAATCATATCAAAAATAGATTTCTTTTCAAAAAGAACTATTTTATTCTGTTCAATATCAATATGAATTTTTATAAGTCCAAGCATTGAAACAAATACTGTACAAACCAAAAAGTTTTTTCCTTTAGATGCTTGCAAAGAGATTATTATTTTTTGGAGTTTGTTTTTTATTTTTTGATTTTCCATCTCTGCAACAATTATTTGCTCTATTTCTTCGAAGTTAAAATCAATGTTCTTTCCTATTTTTTCTGGAATTGCATTAGAAATTTTTTCAACAGGAATTTTTTCAATATTATTGTCAATTTTAAAACTAAACATCTTTTTAGTTTGAGGAACATAAAAATCCAAATGTTTTTGATCACCTTTCCCTTCTTTATCTATTATAAAAAACCCCAAACAAAGATATGCTTTCGGATTTTCTTTTATAAACTCTTTAAATAAATCTGAAGAGTTTAGTTTTTCAAGGCAAAACAAGAGGTTCATTTTTTAGAATGTTTTTTTCAAGATTTTTTAATTTAATTTTTTTCAGTTTTTCTTGAAATTCTTTTGTGAATTTAATCAGCTCATCATAAAGCTTATTTTTTATTTCCTTTGACAGAATTTTTCCAGCCCTATATTCTTCAATCAGCCTTTTTCCCTCTTCTTCATTTAAAAATAGTTTTGTCAGATAGAAAATTGAAACATCTTTATCTGGATCTGCTCCATATTTTCTTTGCTCTTCTTCTGTATCTCTTCCTCCTGAAAATGCTTTGTTTACTTTTTTTCTTATAATTTCTGGACTGTCTCTAAAAAATATTGCATTGCTCTTTGATTTTGACATCTTTGTTCCGTCAATTCCTGGAAAAAAGAAAAGATGTAAAATAGAAGGTATTTTGTATCCTGCTCTCCTTGCTATGTCTCTTGAAATTCGTATATGTGCATCTTCATCAGGTCCTATTGGAACTAAAATATTTGAAATTTGGAATTTTTCTTGTGGAAACAGAATATGTGCAGCCTGAACAGCAGGATAAAAATGCAATCCAATGTTTTCCTCGTTTTTATAGCCATAACTTGCTTTAATTTCAGAAAGATTTATTTTTTTTGAGAGTTTTATTGCAAAATTGTAGATATTTGTGTAAATCTGATCTATGATAAAATAGGTTTTTTTTGGATCAAATCCATAAGCAATAAGTTCTTTTGCAAGTTCTAAAGAATTAGCCAGTGCTTCTTTCTGGTCTTTTACTTTTCCAGCAACATAACTTTCATCGTCAGAAATAGGAATAAAAACCGGAATTCCATATTTTTTCTGGAAAAAAAGATTTGTATCAAAAAGAGGTTTGTGTCCAATATGAAGTGTTCCTGAAGCATTTAGTCCAGAAACAATCGCACATTTTTCGCCTTTTTTTAAAGCAGAAAAAAATTTGTCAAAATCTCTGTGTGAATATATCATTCCGCGATTAAATGTGTAAAAATTTGGAAATTCTTTAAGTTTTGACAGAGCATCTGCTCCAAATTTCTCTATAAGTTTCTTATTATCTTCTTCAAGTATTTTCAAATCCATGTTTTTTTAAGGCGATTTTATCTTTTAAAACTATCTAGAGCAGCCAGAATTTCCATATAAATATTTATAAATAATGTTCGGCTTTATCAGACATGAAAAAAGCAGGGCTTCAAATAATATTTTTGTTGGGAATTCTTTTGGTTACTCCATTTATTTCTGCAGAGATAATGATTAATTCACAGCCAAAAGAAATCTATAATCTTGAGGATGTTATTTTGATTCCAATAACAATTAAAACAGTTTCACCAATATCTGGAATTTTTAATGTAGATCTTCTTTGTGGAACAGCTCAAATAAATTTCTTTAAAAATGGAGTTAGCCTTTCTGCAGGAGAAGAAAAAAGAATGGAAGCTTCTCTTGTTTTAACAAAAAGTGTTATTGGTGGCACTACAGGCACTTGCAAAATAAAAGCTTATCTTGGAGAAAAATACACTCTTACTAATAACTTCAAAATTTCTAATTTAATGACTATAGAAGCACCTTTTGAGTCTTCTGAATTTGTTCCAGAAGATAGTATTTTAATTGGGGGACAAGTAACAAAAGAAACAGGTAAAGAAGCAAACGGATTTATTGAACTCACAATTGTTGAAGGAGAATCCACAATTTTAAGCCAGCTTGAAACAGTAACAAAAGGTTTTTTCTCTATAAATGCCTCTCTTCCTGAAAACATGAAAGCAGGAACATATTTAGCAAAATTAAATGCGTATGAATTGGATTTTAATAGCGAAACAACAAACAAGGGATTTCTAAGTCAGAATATAAAGATAAATCAGGTTCCAAAAAGTCTTGAAATATTCTTTGAGAATAAAGAAGTTGGGCCAGGAACCAATCTCAAAGTTAAAGCAATACTCTACGACCAAACAGGAGAAAAAATATATTCAACAACAACCATAATCATAAAAGACAAAAACGACAAAATTTTTGAGCAGGTTGAAATAAATACAGATGAATTTTTTGAATTTCCAATAGCTAATAACGAAAAACCTTCTGAATGGAAAGTTTTAGCTTCTTCAAACGAGTTAACAAGTGAATCTAATTTCATAATTATCAAAAAAGAAAGCATAAGCATTGAAATAACAAACAAAACTCTAATTATCACAAACACAGGAAATGTTCCTTATAACAAAACAGCTCTTGTTAAAATAGGAAATAGCACCCTGAATATTGATGTTTATCTTGATGTAAATAAATTTCAAAAATACCTTTTAACTGCTCCTGATGGTAATTATAATGTTGAAGTTATATCCGGAGACTACGCTGCTTTAGAAGAAGTCGCGCTTACTGGAAAATCTATAGATATAAAAGAAATATCGAGCAGAGCAACACAGGCAATCAATCAGCCATTTATTTGGATATTTGTTATCTTAATACTCGGTTTTGTTGCTTTCTTTATGTTTAAAAGAGGATACAAAAGAACTTTCATAGGACGCATAGTTTCTAAAGTTAAAAAAAATGACAAAGAAGAACATGCGGCAAGTCTTGTGCCTCTTGCAAAAGGCTCATTATTTAAATCAAGAAACAAGGCAGAGCTTTCCATTTCTATTAAGGGAGATCGGCAAAACGTGTGTGTTGCAGCTTTAAATCTGAAAAATTTTAAAGATTTGGGTTCTAAAGAAGGCAATGCTCAAGAAACTATTCAAAAAGCTGTTGATTTGGCAGAGAGTCATAAAGCAGCAACATACGAAAGCCATAATACTCTTTTCTTTATTATATCTCCAATCAAAACAAGAACATTCAAGAACGAGGGAACAGCTCTTGAAATTGCGCAAAAAATAAGAGAAATTTTAAATAATCATAATAAAATTTTCAAGCAAAGAATAAACTTCGGAATTTCACTCAATTATGGAGAAATAGTTGCTGCTCAAGAAAGAGATTCATTGAAATTTATGAGCCTTGGAAATCTTCTAGCAAGTACTAAGAAAATTGCGTCTGTTGCAGAAGACGATATACTTCTAGGAGAAAAAATGAATGATATGCTTAGATCTCGTACCAAAACAATAAAGCATGAAAAAAACGGTATAAATGTTTATTCTATAAAAGAAATAAAAGATCCAGAAGAGCATAAAAAATTCATAAGAAGCTTTTTGAATCGCATAGAAGATAAAAAGTAGAAATTTTATTTCTTTTTTGTTTTAGATTTCTTTGTATTTTTAGGAGCTTTTGCCTTGTCGCTAGTTTTTTCTTCTTTTTTCTTTTCTTCAACAAGACTTTTTTCTTCTTTTCTTTTATTTAATTCGTTTTTAACAATTCCTTCAAGCTCTTTTTTTGAGAATTTATTTTTTATAAAATTTCTTCCCAAAATTCTTAAAGCAACTCCAACTCCAAAAATAATTAATCCTAAAACAAATATTCTCCAAAAGACAGGATATGCACTATTAAAGAACAAATTGATAAAAAGTGCATAAGGATATTTTATGCTAGATGCTAAAAAACCTTCAAGTTTAAGCAGAATAAAAGAAGAAGCCACCATAATTGAACCAACAATAATCATCATGTTTTGTTTTTGCTCAACTAAGAAGAAAATCAAAACAACAAGTACAAGAAAGACTATAATAGCATGATAAAATTGCTCCTGCCAGTAATTTTTAGCCTTCTCTGAGATTAAAAAGAAAGGATATTTGGTTTTCTTTAAACAGTCCCAAAAACCACAGTCATATTCATCATAATAAATAGAATAGACGATATTATTTATTCCTTCGTCAATTAATGCATTTGCATTTCCTTCAAGATTATCTAGAATTTCACAGGGCAATGAAAAAGTATAGCCCCCTGCAAAAAAGGCATAAGATGCATTGAGAATTGCATCTTCTAAGGCGTTATTTTTGCAATGCTCTAACATAAAATCCTTAGCCCTCTCCATTTCTGGTATCAAATCAAAGCTTTCTTCAAGAAAATTGAATTTGCTTTCACTAAGATTTTTTACAATAGGAACAATTTGCTCTTGAACTTTTTCATATTCCAAAGAATAGGATAATGTCAAAAAAACACTCCCTAAAAGAACTGTTATAAAAAGAATCGCACATACCACGACCAATAAACCACCCCTAGCAAATCCCATTTTAGATATATGAAAAAGAGATTTATAAAACTTAACAATACGATCCAACAACGTAACTTAACAAAAACCTTTATTAACTAATTTAGTTTTTTCAGTTAATGGAAGAGAAAAAAAGAGGAGGAAGCGATGTAAAAAATTTCAAAAATAATTCTAAGTTAGAAATTATAAAATGGTTTTCTGAAATGAATAAAAATTCAGGAAATATTGCTGGGGGCAAAGGAGCAAATCTATCAGAAATGTATAACCTTAGAATTCCTGTCCCGCCGGGTTTTGTAGTAACAGCGCAAGCATATGATTATTTTATAAAAGAAGCAAATTTGAATGAAAAAATAAAAGAGCTTCTTCAAAAAATAGAGTATGAAGATACAGAGCAATTAGAAAAAATAACAAAAGAAATTAGACTGCTAATAGAAAAAGCAACTTTTCCAAAAATTATGGAAGAAGAAATTCTAGAAGCTTATGAAAATCTCGGAGCAGAAGAATTTAATTTAAGGGAAAAATCTGCATACGAGCTTCTTAAAAAAACACCTGAAGCAACTTTTGTTGCTGTAAGGAGCAGTGCAACAACAGAGGATTTAGCAGAAGCAAGTTTTGCAGGCCAACAAGACACATATCTCAACATAAAAGGAGAGCATTCGCTTTTAGAAAGCATTAAGAAATGTTTTGCTTCGCTTTTCACTTCAAGAGCAACTTATTATAGGAATAAAAAAGGATTCAAACACGAGCAATCAAGTTTGGCAGTCATTGTCCAGAAAATGATTGATGCAGACAAATCAGGTGTCATTTTTTCAAAAGATCCGTCATCAGAAAAAGATAATGTAATAATAGAAGCTGTTTGGGGTCTTGGGGAAGGAATTGTTTCAGGAAAAATAACTCCAGACATATACATTCTCTCTCCAGAATTAAAATTAGAAAAAAAGAATATAAATCCAAAAAAAATTGCGATAACCAGGGATTCTGGAGGAAATCAAGAAATTGTAAAACTTAGAGAAGAAAAATCAAAACAACAAGTTCTTAATAATTATGAAATAAAAAAGCTCGCTGAAATTGCATTGAGACTTGAAGAGCATTACAAAAAACCGCAAGATATTGAATTTGCTATTGAAGCTGAAAATATTTACATTGTTCAAACAAGACCTATAACCACAATGGCAAAAAGAGCCGGAATAGACTCTGGAAAAGAATTAGCAGGAGAAGTTATTTTGACAGGACTTGCAGCTTCACCAGGCATTGGTTTTGGAAAAATAAAAATTGTAAGGTCGCTAGATGATTTAAAAAAAGTCAAACAAGGAGATGTTCTTGTCACAAAAATGACAAATCCCGACATGGTTGTAACAATGCAAAAGTGTGCGGCAATAGTCACAGACGAAGGTGGTTTAACAGCTCACGCATCAATTGTCTCTAGAGAAATGGGAATTCCTGCTATTGTGGGAACACAGGAAGCAACATCAAAATTAAAAGAAGGCGAAATAATAACTGTTAATGGATTTACAGGAAAAATATACAAAGGAAAAGTTTCAGAAAATATTCAAAAAGAAATCAAACCTGTAACGATTGAAACTAAAACAAAGATAAAAGTAATTATTGATCTCCCAAGTTTTGCAAAACGTGCAGAAAAAACAAAATTAAAAAGTGTTGGTTTAGCAAGGTTAGAAGGAACAATTGCAGAATCAGGAAAGCATCCGCAATATTTTCTTCAAACAAGCCATATTGAAGAATACGAGAATTTAATTTTTAATGGAATAGATGAGATAGCAAAATCTTTTGAAGAAATTTGGATAAGAACTTCTGATATAAGGAGTGATGAATTTAAAGAACTTGAAGGTGCCCCTAAAGAAGTTGAAGCAAATCCTATGCTTGGAATGCACGGAATAAGATATAGTCTAAAATATCCAGAGATTCTTAAAGCAGAATTAAAAGCCATGAAGAGGGTTGCTGAAAAAGGTAAAAAAATAGGAATTCTTACTCCCCAGGTTATCTCAGTTGAAGAAATAAGAAAATTAAAAGAATTTATTAAAGAAATTGGTTTTGAAAAAGCAGAACTTGGGATTATGATTGAAACACCTGCTTCTGTTCAGATAATAGAAGAATTATGCAAAGAAAACATCAATTTCATTTCTTTTGGAACAAATGATTTAACCCAATACACTCTTGCTGTTGATAGGGGAAACGGGCAGGTTCAAAATATCTATAATGAACTGCACCCAGCCATTCTCCATCAAATAAAATCTGTAATAGAAATTTGCAAAAAACACAATGTTGAAACCAGTATTTGTGGTCAGGCAGGAAGTGAAAAAGAAATGGTTAAATTTCTTGTTGAACAAGGAATTGACAGCATAAGTGTAAATGCTGACATTGCATCTGAAATCGCAGAATATGTTTCAAAACTAGAAGGCTCGACTGTATCTCCAAAAGAAGAAGAAAAAGATTTTATAGAACCGCAAAATGTTCTAGATGAAGAAGAAATAAAAAATACAGAAGAAAAAATTCCTTATAGCACACATCCAGAAGAAGAAACAGAATTTACTCCAAAAATAAAATCAGAAGAAGCAGAGTTAACAGAAGAAATAGAAGAAGTTGAAAAAAATTCAGAATTAGAATCTGAAGAAAAAGAAGAGGAATTTAAGGAAGAAGTTCTGGATATTTTCTAAAATCGCTTTTTAATAGAATTTGATAGAATTCTAAATATTTATAAATAAAAAACTCCATTAATATTCATGGCCAGACGTGCTAAAAAAAAGAGAGGGGGAGCAAAGGCAAAAAGAGGAAAATCTAAGGCACCTGTAAGAAAAAGAACATCTGCTGAAAGAAATATAGATAGGGCATTAACAAATAATTTTATAGCACTTCAAAAAGTAATGGTAAATCTCGCCACAAAATTTGATTCCTTATCTAATCAAATATCAAAACTTCTTGAATTATTTGAAATCGCCGCAAAATCTCTTGCCCAAAAAGATTTTGAATTAGGGGGTGAAAGGAAGGATACAAAAGAAATTATGGGAAGGCTTGATAAAATTTCGCAGCAAGCAGGATTAATTGGAAAAGGGCTAGTACTCATACACGAAGTGAGTTCTGAGTTGGGTGGAAAGAGCTATGCAAGAAGTCCAGAAGAAGCACCCCCTATGGAAATGACAAAATCTATTTCGCCTGAATTTTTGAGAAAACCAATAGGTCCTAATGCAATGATGCCCTCAATGATTTCAAAACAATTTCAGCCCAGAATAGAAAAACCTGTTCAAGGAATTCCAGGATATCAAAAATCACAAGTTCTTGATAATTCTAAATCTGGATTAATGCGTATAGAGTCTTCTGAAGAAAACTCTGTTTCTAAAAATACAAAAACAGAGCAATAAAACAAAATGCTTAAGCAAATGTCAGAGAATCTCAAAGAAATTTTTATTTTTGAATTTACTAAAGAATTGATAAAGAGCACTGGAAAATACAAAGAAGAGTTAATAAAAAATGAAGTAAAAAGGATTCTTCAAAAAAAATTAGAGATAAGACAAGAACCCCCAATAATTCAAAAAAAAGAAATAAAAGATATAGTTAAAGAAAAGCTTATGCATGAAAAAGAAAGAGTTTTTCAATTAAAAAAAGAAGAGAATCTGTTTTTGCCTAAGTTCAAAACAATAAAAAAAATACCTCAAACACCTCTGCGCCAAATTACAAGATCAGCAATTAGAAGGCCAATAATTGCAAAACCAATAAGATCTATTCCACCACCTAGATTTTCAATTGCTCCATTAAAAATTCCAGAACCATATCTTCCAGAAACTGTTCAACACTTAAGGCCAATACCAACAGACAAAGAAATTGATTTAGGAAAACTTAACCCGCTTATAAAAGATCCGCTAGTAAAAACAATAGAATATTCTAGTGCAAATGAGAAAATAATTGTTACTGGCGGAATGGGAAGAAAACCCACATCAATAGTTCTTACTAAAGAAGAAGCAGATGAAATAATAAATAGATTTTCACATTTCGCAAGAATTCCAATCCATGAAGGATTCTTTAGAGTTGCTATTGGAAGGCTGGTACTTTCTGCAATTGTTTCAAATATAGATAGTATTGGTTCTAAGTTTATAATTCAAAAACTTTCAGACCAACGCGCGCCTGCTCCGTATAGAAGATAAAAATAACTTAATCAATCAATCGCGTGTTCACCTAAAAATTCATCGAGATTTTTTTCAGAATTCTCATTCTGAGATAAACTCAAAGCAATATCCTTTAACCACTTAATTCTATCTCGCTCAACAAAAGAATTAAGGATTTCCCTGTTTAAATTAGAAACATAAGAGTTTTCAATCCAGTAATTTCCAATCTCATGCCTAATTGTTATCCATCCTGTTTTTTCTATAGCTTCTGTAACTTTCACTGAAATATTTTCTCCAAACTCTTTAATAAGAATGCTTCTTTCTTCTGTTGTTAAATCCAAAGTCAAAGAAGGAATAATTACAATTCTTCCTGTTTCGTTTGTTGCTTGATTTTCTGAAGGAATTGGCTCTGGAACTTCAGAAGTATCTGGTAAAGAAGAAGTTTCTCCTGTTTCTTTAGGAATCTCTGTAGGAATTTGCTCTTCTCCAAGCACAGTAGTCAAAGAAATGAGTTCTTCTTTATTTTCAGAATCTAAAATACTTAGTTTAAGGCTACCTAGTTCAAAAATTAATCGCAGCTCAGAAATCTCAATTATTATTTCTTTATACTTGTCGCCTATATAATCTTCTCCAAATCCTTCTTTGGTTTCAGAATAAGATGTAGTCACAATAACCTCTTTTTCATTTATAGTTAATTCGAGCATTTTTTCATTTGTCGGAGATGGTTTTAATTCAGCATTTATCTCGTTTTCTCCAAGAGTATACACAAAGGGTTCTTCAGCAGAAACTTTTCCTGGAATTTCAGCCACAGAGACTGTGCCTGTTTGTCCTTCTATTTCAGATTCTATAAGCAAAATAAAATCCACAAAAGGATAAATAGTTTTTTCTCCAGGAATTCCATAACCTTCTCCTTCTCCAGAAAGAGAAGAGCCCTCAATATAAAACTCTCCCTGAATTGGGGTTTCTGAAACAACCTCATTTAAAGCATATTCAAAACTTTTGTTATTATTATCAAAAACAATTTTAGAGTTAGCTGGAAGAAGTTCTCCGCTCTGAAGAGATATCTTTATTTTTCCCGAAAGAATTTCTCCTTCTGTATAATCAGCATCAAGATTTAGAACAGAGTGGCCTGTTAGTCCTTTTTGAAAAGAGCTAAAAAAATATGCTATTCCTATAAGAAATAAAACTCCCAAAGTAATAAAAATGAATTTTCTATAATCTTTCTTTACCTGTCCATGATATTCAGAAACAACTTTTCCGTCAACTCTTCTGCTGTGATAAATGTACGGACCATAAAGCTTTCCGCCTCTTTTTATGTATTTTTCGTAAGCCATTTTTTGTAGGGTAATACCAAAAAAGAAAAAAACTTGAATATATTTAAAGGTTTCTTAAGAAGTTAAGGATTTTTTGTTTTATAAGAATCATGATAACCAGCTGTTCTTATTATATCTCTTA
This sequence comes from Candidatus Woesearchaeota archaeon, assembly GCA_964555925.1. Lineage (GTDB taxonomy): Archaea > Nanobdellota > Nanobdellia > Pacearchaeales > GW2011-AR1 > ASMP01. The sequence continues at coordinate 11,197 of CAZKUJ010000002.1, read as the reverse complement.
TAATACTGCTATTCTTATTAAATAATAAAACCCTGAATATTGGTTATTTGATTATTCAAGATAAATCAGAACTAACCTAATCATAACCGCACTGTGTATTATTCCAAATAGAATAACCCAATTCTGGTGTTAGACCCACTGTAACATTCTCTAACCTGACATAATCTATAATATACTCATCACTAACAATTCTATAATGGAAATCTATTCGTACACAGACTTCTAAACCAGTAAAATTAACATACCTGCCCTGCATATTAGAATCAGGGGGGCTTTCATAAACATAAGGAAGATCTGCACTTGAAAACTGGAATGGCTCGTTAATGGTAAATACGGCCTGTACAACTCCTGAGTTAATTATATTATCCTCAACACACATATTTGCGCTGCAAAATTCTCCAAATCCACATTCTCCACAACTTACACTCTCCCCACAAATAGTTACGGTTCCACACTGATAGCCAAAAGTATCACAGGTGGCTGTACATACACATTCGCTACCTATACACTCATAACCACTAGGGCAGAGGTTCTCTTCATCACACACATCTGGAATGTAAATCACCACACACTCATTATCTATACACTCCCAGCCTACAAGACAATCATCGTCTATTGTACATGTTGGTCCTAGTGGCGGCTCTTCACCATTCCCTCCTTCAGGAGGAGGTGATTCTCGTATTGCAGCAGTATCAGTTATATCTCCTGCAACTTCTTTTCCACTAGATTCATAAACAGGAGCTATAGAAACAATTTGGACTATGCTAATTCCTCCTACTTCTTCAGAAGTAAAAACAAATCTTCTTTGTTCTAGTTGTTCTAAAGCAATATCTCTTTCAACGATATGGCTGCTCCCAGAATCATCCAAAAAAATAAATTTAATTCCGATTAAATCTCCTCCGCCAGGGCTTCTTCGAACATCAACTTTAACTTCTTGTCCATCAATAAACGCATTTTTAATTGTCAGGTCAAACATAAATTTTCCAAACTCAATTTGCTCTGAACCACTTTGAACAACATTTCTTACAACCACCCAAATAATGCCTGCAGCAACAATGACCAAAAGAATAATTATTAAAGAAGCGACAATGTCTGAAAGTGCTTTTTTATTTCTAAAAAGACCAAAATTTTGTAAAGTAAAACCACCAATTCCACCCTTTTTAACCATATCAAAAAGAATAATTCCTACTTTATAAAATTAATCTATTTTTTCGTTAAGGCTAAGAGTAACAAATTAAAATTTCTTTATAAAAACAAAAAATAAAGTACAAGAAGAAACAACTTCTTATTTATTCTAATTCACTAGATTGCTGTGAAGTTTGCTGGGGTGTTCCGAATATATCTGGAAAGCACTCTGCTGCAAAAAGGGTTATAGTGTCTTCTCCGACTGTCAATGGAACCGGTTGACACTGTGCTGCCATCTGAGCAATATTCATTATAGCAAAATCAATACCTTCTTGCTGTTTTTGCGCAGCATATCCTGTTATTCCTGGTTGTATCAAAAAAGCATATACAACAATAGCAGCAAGAACAACAATAATTGCAATTAAAATTCCCATCAGAATTTTTGTTTTATCTCTCATTGAGAAAGTCAGATATCCTTTATTTAAAAACTTTTCGTTGATAAAATATCTATGATTTATTTTTATTTATTTTAACCTACATCCAAAAAAGTAGGATAAAAAATCAATTTGTTGTTGTAATCTCGACAAGAGTTATAATATCGCCCCAGGAGGTGTCTCCTTCTCCTACTAATTTAACAGAAATCACATCTCCTGCATTAAAATTAACAATTCCCTTAGACTGGACATCATAATCTTTTTTTATTCCACTGCTTTCGGCACTAATCAAATTGCCAAATCTAAATCTCTCTCCATTAACATAAACAATTACTTCAATGTAGCTTCCTTCTGCTGCTTTTAATACTTCAAGATTTGTCGAAACAGCAGTAATACTCCCTGGCCTTGTCATAACATACCCCTTTTCTAAACTTGTTTCTACGTTTGTGGCTGTTTTCAAAAATCCAGAATTAGACATTTTTCCAGCAAATCCAAAGTTTAAAAATTGCCTCTTGTCCTGACCGATGATTATGTCGCTTTGAGTTTCGAGTTCTTCTACAGAGTAGGTTATAACATAAATTTGGTCTTCAATTCCTCCATCGTCATAAGAAATTTCATAAATGGCAAGGTTAGTGTCACCAACATTTCTAATATCAATATCTTTAGGGAGAGACTCAAAATCAACCTTCTTAACCAAAGAAACATCTGTAGGAAGAATACCTTTTTTTTCTGCAACATCTAGGACATATTGATAGATAGAATTAGGAATTCCTTCTAAAGAAGACTCACTTTCAGAATCATTTAATTCAGGGGTATCAACTTCCGCACTTCCGATTTGGGCAAAAACAAGCAAGCTTACTACAACTAAAAAGAATAGCGCTACAAAAACAAAGAATATTTTTCCCATTTTTAAAAGATTTTATAAAAAATAAAAAAATCAATTATATTTAAACATTTCTCATTTTTGTCTGATATTTCAATCAATTTAAAAACAAGAATTTCTAAGAAAATATATGGAAAATCAAGATAAAATCACTCCTGAAAAAATCAAAAAATATCGGGACATAACAACCAGGGCATTAAAAATTGCAAAAAAATCAATAGTAAAAGGAAAGGAAAAAGAGGCTGTTGAGATTATTGAAATGGTCTCTAATTACCTTTCAGATTCAGAATATTTTGAGAAAAACAAGAATTTGGTTGATGCTTTTGCTGCCTTAAATTACACGCATGGCTGGCTTGATTGTGGAGTAAGGTTAGGAATTTTTAATGTAAATGATGACAGATTCTTTACAGTTCGATAAAATTCTAAAATTAGGAATAAAACAATTCGAAACAAATAAAAATACATTAGTCTTCTCTTAAACATGAAAAAGGTGGTTCTTGTCTTAAGTCTTGGGGGAAGTCTAATAATTCCTGGTGAAATTGATTTTAAATTTTTAAAAGAATTCAAAAAAGTTCTTTTAAGAAACACAAAAAGTCATAAATTTATAGTTGTATGTGGGGGAGGAAACATCGCAAGAAAATATATTTATGCACTAAAAAAAGAAAAATTAAGTGAAAAACTTCAAAGCTTTGCAGGCATCTCTGCAACAAGAATGAATGCTCGATTTATGACTTATTTCTTTAATAAAGATCCAGGGCATGGAATTCCACATACAAAGAAAACTGTTAAGAAATATTTGAAAAAAAATGATGTTGTTTTTTGCGGGGCTCTGGAATATAAGCCAGAACAGACGTCTGATTCAACCGCAGCAGAATTAGCGAGAATTTTCAAAACAGATTTTATAAATCTGACCGATGTTTCTGGACTATATAATAAAAATCCGAAAGAATATAAAGATGCGAAATTTATTCCAAAAATAAGCTGGAAAAAATTCCATGAGCTGGCAAATGAAAGTAAATACGAACCAGGACAGCATTTTGTTTTAGATCAAACAGCTGCAGAAATAATAATGAAAAATAAAATTAACACCTATATTCTAGGAAAAGACCTCAAACAAATGGAAAATGTTTTCAGAAAAAAGGAATTTAAAGGAACCTTAATTGGACAATAAAGACCAATAATCTATCTAAAAATGAAATCAATTATTATTTCAGAAAATAATTTTCAAAATGCAAGGAAAAAGATAAGAGAAAATCAAAGAAACGAGATAATTTTCTCCAGCGAAGACGACGAATTAATTAAAAAAATTCTAGAGAAAGAAAAAATAAATGTGCTTCTTTTAAATCTGGCTAAGAAAAAAGACAGGTTCAAACAAAGAGATTCTGGATTTGACCAGGTGCTTGCAAAACTTGCAAAGAAAAAAGATGTAATTCTGGGAATAAACCTGAATGAAATTCTTAATAGTGAGAAAAAAGAAAAGTCAGATATTCTTGCAAGAGTTAAGCAAAATATACAACTCTGCAATAAAAATAAAATAAAAATGAGGTTTATTTCTTCAAAAAAATTAGAGAAATATAATCTAAAATCACTAGGACTTATTTTAGGCATGCCAACCTGGATGACAAAAGAATTATAAGCGCAAACTCCAGAAACAAAACCCTTTTAACTATTACTTATTTAACTCAATAATGGAAATCCTCACAGAAAAAATTTTAGAGTCTTTAAGTCCAAATGAAAGAAGAATTATTCCTTATCTTGAAGAGAAAGATTTAGTTGATATCTGCAAAAAGGCTAGTTTAGATAAGGTTTCTGTATTAAGATCTCTTGAATATCTAAAAAATAAAGGCATTATTGATCTTTTAGTAGAAAAAAGAAAAATAGTTCAAATAGGATTAAACGGAGCATTATATAAGAAAAAAGGTCTTCCAGAAAGAAGGCTTTTAAATCTCCTAAATGAAAAAAGAATTCTTAAACCCGATGAAGCAAAAAAGAAGAGCAATCTTTCTGATGATGAGTTCAGGGCTTCTCTTGGAGTCTTAAAAAGAAGAAATTTAATTGAACTAAAAAAAGAAAAAATAATTTTTAGTGCAAACAAAGAAGAAATTTCTAAAAAAAGCCCAGAAGAATTATTTCTAGAATCTCTACCTCTTGATTATGGGCTTTTAAATTCAGAACAGAAGTTAACATTTGAAGCACTTAAAAAAAGAAAAGACCTTGTTCAATTAAAAGATGAAAAAAGTATCAGCATAAAAATAACAGATAAAGGAAGAAAAATTCTTGAAGCAGATACCAAAAAAAAGGACCTTATAGAGCAGATTACTCCGGAACTTTTAAAAAAAGATTCGCTATGGAAAGGAAAAAAATTTCGAAGATATGATGTTAAACTTCCTATTTCGCCAATAAGTGGAGGAAAAAGGCATTTTGTAAATCAAGCAACTGATTATGCAAGAAAAATCTGGCTAGAAATGGGATTTAAAGAGATGGAAAAAGATTTGATTGTAAGTTCTTTCTGGAATTTTGATGCATTATTCACGGCCCAGGATCATCCGGTAAGAGAAATGCAGGACACATTCTTCTTAAATAAAAAAATCGACTTACCTGAAAAAGATTTAGTAAAACAAGTAAAAAAAGCTCACGAGCAAGGGGTGGGAGGAAGCAAGGGTTGGCAATATCCTTGGGATGAAGAAAGTGCAAAAAATTCTGTTTTAAGAACACACACAACTTGCCTCTCTGCTCAGAAATTGTATGAATTAAGTAAATTGCCAAGTGAAGAGAAAAAGGGAAAATTTTTCGCTGTTGGAAAAGTTTTCAGAAATGAAACAATAGACTGGAGTCATAGTTTTGAATTTAATCAGACAGAAGGAATTGTTTTAGATAAAGATGTAAACTTTCGACATCTTCTTGGATATCTTAAAGAGTTCTTTAATAAAATGGGTTTTGAAAAAATAAGAACAAGGCCTGCATATTTCCCTTACACAGAGCCTTCTGTTGAAATCGACGTATGGCATCCTGAAAAGAAAGTCTGGCTTGAATTATGCGGAGCAGGAATATTTAGACCAGAAGTAGTAATTCCTCTTCTTGGAGAAAACATTCCTGTATTAGCATGGGGTCCGGGAATAGACAGAATTCTAATGGATTATTATCAAATAAAAGATATAAGAGATATGTATAAAAACGATCTTAATCAGCTAAGAAAAATTAAATTTTGGATAAAATGAAAAAGTGTATATTTTGTGAGATTATAAACGGAAAAAGACCTTCTGTTAAAATTTGGAAAGATAAAAGGCATGTAGCAATATTAGATGTAAATCCAAATACAGAAGGAATGACTTTAGTTTTAACAAAAAAACATTATGATAGTGATGCTACAGATATGCCTGAAAACGCCTATAAAGATTTAATGATGGCTGCAAAAAAAGTTGCAAAGCTATTAGAAAAAAAACTAAATGTAAAAAGGGTTGCCGTTGTCATGGAGGGACTTGGAATTAATCATGCTCATATTAAATTATATCCCATTCACGGATTAAATGGAAAATTTGAAGAAACCTGGGCTAAAGAAAAGATTTATTTTGATACCTACAAGGGATATATTTCAACTCAAGTGGGCCCTCAAAAAACAATTGAAGAATTAAAAAAAATTGCAGAAAAAATAAGGAAGTAAAAATGGCAATAGTATCAATACCTAAAAAAGATTTTGAAAACGAGATAGGAAAATTCGATGCAGAAATGCAGGAAAGAATAGCTTTGTTCGGAACTCCTATAGAGGCTATCACAGAAGATGAGATTCAGTTAGAAGTTTTTCCAAATCGTCCAGATATGCTTTCTTATTCTGGATTCAAAAGATCTTTTTTAGCTTATCTAGGTAAAAAAATAGGATTAAAAAAGTATTCTGTAAATCCTCCAGAAAAGGATTATAATGTAATAATAGATTCTTCTGTAAAAGAAATTAGACCTTACACCGCGTGTGCAGTTGTGCGGGGGTTGAAATTTGATGATTCCAAAATAAAAGAACTTGTAGAAATCCAAGAAAAACTTCATCTAACTTTAGGAAAAAAAAGAAAAAAAGTCGCAATCGGAGTTTATCCTTTAAATAAAATAAAATTTCCGATAATTTTCAAGGCAATGGAGCCAGATCAAATAAAATTTATTCCTTTGGAAATGAACAGGGAACTTTCTGGATTAGAAATTCTTCAAAGACACCCTGCAGGAAAAGAATATGCTCATCTTCTTGCAGGAAAAGCCAAATTTCCTGTTTTTGTAGATGCAAATAACCAGATTTTAAGTATGCCGCCAATTATCAATTCTCAAATAACAGGAAAAGTAACTTCTGAAACACACGATGTTTTAATTGAATGTTCTGGTTTTGATTTTAATATTCTTAAATCGTGCTTAAACATAATTACAACAAGTTTGGCAGAAATGGGTGGTAAAATTTACCAAGTCAATTTAAAATACAGCAAAAAAGAGATAACTCCTAATTTAACACCCACAAAAATGAAAATTTCTCTAGAAAATGTCAATAAAACTCTGGGATTGAATTTAAAAGAAAAAGAAGTAAAAAAATTAGTTGAAAAAATGGGGCACAATTATTCTGCAGGAACAGTGGAAATTGCTGCTTGGAGAACAGACATTCTTCATGAAGTGGATATTACTGAAGATATAGCCATAGCATACGGATATGAAAATTTTATTCCAGAAATTCCAGAAATAGCCTCAATAGGAGAAGAAGATAAAAAAACCTCATTAAAAAGGAAATTCTCAGAAATTCTTTCTGGGCTTTCAATAATAGAAGTTTCAAATTATCATCTAACAAACAAGAAAAATCAGATAGAAAAAATGGGTTTATCTACAAAAAATCCAGAAATAATTGAAATTGAGGGCTCGAAAACAGAATATGATGCATTAAGAAAAGACTTAGTTCATTTATTATTAAAGAACTTTGCAGAAAACGTGGATGCAGAGTATCCGCAGGAAATATTTGAAATAGGAAAGGTTTTCTCTTTAGAAAAATTCGAAGGAAAAATAAAAGAAAAAGAGGTTCTCGCTGCAGGAATTTCTCCTGGAAATTTCACGCGAAGCAAAAAAATTCTTGAATATTTTTTCAGAAGCATAGATAAAGAAATTTCATTTAAAGAAGCAGAAAAACTTCCTTTTTGTTTCATAGAAGGAAGAACTGCAGAAATCTTTTTTAAAAATAAAAAAATAGGGTTTATTGGAGAGATGCATCCGAAAATTCTAAAAAATTGGAAAATAAAAATGCCTGTAGCTCTATTTGAAATTGAAATTGAAGAAATTATTAATGAATTAATTTAGAAATTTTTCATCCAAAATAGCCCTTAGTGGTTGCTTCTATTTTATCATCCCACTTATTATAGACTTTTTCCATAATATCTACCAGGTCTTTTTTTATTTCTTGCCAAATTCCATAAGAATTTTTTATAAATTCCGCTTCTTTTTTTTCATCAAAATTCAAATCAAGCGCTATAACTTTAATTTCTGTTTTGGTTAATTTTTTGTAAATTTCAGAAAGTCTTCTTTTTTCTTCAACTCCGAGAAGTTTTATAACAGAAAAAATGAACATGGGTGCATTTACGGGATTTAAAAGGCCTTCAATAAGTCGAAGATAATTCACTATTTTATCCCAAATAAATTTTCTTATTTCTCTTGGAAGCAGGTCTGTTTCTAATTCTGAAGCTTTTTCTATTCCAAAATCTTCATTAAGATTCTCAAAACTAGGTAAGGAATATTTTTCTTGGATTTTTTTGTATTCTTGCTTAAAATCCTCCAAGGTTTTTTCTTTTTTCGCCATGTCCTAAAGGAATAATGGGATTTTATAAATGTTAGTAAAAATTTGAGGCCAAGCCCCAGGGGGGATTCGAACCCCCGACCTCGTCATTACCAATGACGCGCTCTAAACCGACTGAGCTACTAGGGCCCCAATATACAATAACCAACCAAAATTTCAACTATTAAAAAGTTTCCATTTATTTTAGAATTCAACGAACAAAGCAAATAATTATTTTCTTCTAGAACCAGATTTAAGAATAGTCAGCACAACAAAAGCGATTAAAAATGCAAGAGATAAAAATCCAAAAATTAATGAAAGTATGCCGAAAAAATTCTTAAATAATTCACCTACAGAAAAATTATACAAAATAAAAGAAAAGATAAAAATCACTAAAAATAAAAAGAAATTTTTTAATGCAATGTCTGTTCTCTCTCTAAGTGGAAAAGGTTCTAGATTCTTTGAATTCGTTTTCTTAAAATCCACTCCAGATCTCTTTTTTTTAGCCATTTTATTCTAACATTATTTAATTGGCATTTATAGTTTTTAAAACTTATGTTAAGTTAAGATGAAGAATTTGTTGGAAGCCATCGCGAATTTATAACATATCCTGCAACTTCCATGCCTTGATTAAAGACTCCTCCAATCCAATTTAAATAAGATTCAAAAAAAATCTCCCTTTGCTCAGAATTTTTTAGATACAGATTTCCATTGCTAATTATAAATAAAGCCGAAATGAAAAGAAATTTTATAATTATGAGAGCAATTACTTTCATTCTAACCTGTGGCATTAGTTATGTCATCAGATTTCCATTCTTGCTTTAGCACATAACTTGAAACTTTAATAACGTTTGAACCCGCATTTCCAAACCAAGATACATATGTTTTTAGTGCAGAAGATACACCTTCAACTGTTGTTAAACTTATTTCTTTGCCTGAAAAAACTATAAATCCCGTCAAGAGCAAAAAAGAAATACCCAAAAAAATAAAGATGTAAGCTGTTTTTGTTCTTAGATTATTCATTTTGAAAGCTAAAAAAACAAATAATGCGGCTACAAGCGCAATTAACCAAAAGCTCACCATTTTATTAAAACTCCTTTTATTCTTTTGAAAAGAGGCACTCGTATAAAAATCTTTCTAAAGCATTAAAATAGATATCTTAATATAAACAAAACAATTAAAATAATTAGAATTATCATTAGAATCTTCTCGGAACTTTTTCCCGGAACAATTAATCCCTGAGTTTTTACTTTAAGGGGCCAAAACGGATTTATTCCATCAACTGTAAGACTGTCAAAAAAAAGATGAAATGAGTAGCCAAGAAAAAACGGAAGAGCCAAAATAGGATAAAAAAATGCTAGCAAAGTAGATAATAAAATACAGAAAGTATAACTATGCATAAATTCCCTATATGATTGTGAATTAAGGAATTTCAAAGTTTTATAATTCTTTTTAGGTACAATCACTGAATCCAGGTCTGGAATAAAACTTGCTATCAAGACAACTGGAAAGAACACGATTTTGTGCGTGATAAAAGGAAGAAAGTAAAGAGCTATAAAAGAACCTATAACTAAGTGTATTTTTTTAAACATGAATATAAAAGAAAACAAAGAAATTTAAATTTATCCTTTATTTTTCTGCAGACATTAAAAAGCGAAAGTAAGATTTTAATACTCTTCTTGCAAAGAATTTCTAGAAACTTCATCATAAAAGCCTCGTCGTCTAGCGGTCAAGGATCCGGGACTCTGAACAGATAAATTAGCAGAACAATTTTAGAACTTTTATATTGAGTTGCATTCGAGGGATATCCCGGGGCCCAGGTTCGAATCCTGGCGAGGCTATTTTTGGATTCGAACAGGGTTTGTGTAAAGTTTGCAAAACTTTATGCAGGTCGAACAAATGTGAGGCTCGAATCCTGGCGAGGCTATAAATTTAAATACATCAAATTCTTTTGGAAATCATGGCAAAAACTTCTGAAAAAGAGATTGGCAGAGTCTCAAGTTACTTTAGTCATGTGGGTGTAGCCGCCATAAAACTCTCTGGAAGTTTAAAGGTTGGAGACAAAATCCGCATAAAAGGTGCAACAACTGATTTTGAAATTCCAGTTGACAGTATGCAGATAGAGAGAAAAGATGTAAAAGTAGCAAAGAAAGGAGACCACATAGGAATAAAGGTTCTTGACAAAGTAAGACCTAATGATGCTGTTTCTCTTGTAAAGTAAGCCAAGATTTTTAAATGAATTTTTCTTATTCTTTGAACTAAGCAGTACCTCGAGCTAGTTCAGGCACTCACAAATAAGTGAAGTTCAACCTAAACTCCTGGAGCAAAAGCCCCTGTAGTTCAGAGGCCAAGAATGCGGCCCTCTCAAATGACGGCGTAAGCCGACGTTTGATGAAGAACCTTCTGGTTCTGATTCAAATGGCAACGTAAGTTGACATGAAGTCCGGCCGTGACCCGAGTTCGAATCTCGGCAGGGGCATAATACCTTTTTGGCAAATTCATGGGGTGCAACTTCGCCACAAGTTGTATAAAAAGACAGAAAATGTCTTGAACACATGAAGATTGATCCATATAAGCATAAAGAAAGGTATTTGACTTGGAAAGAGAAAACAACAGAAGCAATTCCAAATCTAACAAAGTATAATTCTAATATTATTAAGCAATATCTCAGCGACATGGAAAATGGAATTAATATTGCTATTACAAATAAAAAAGGTGCGAGGAGTTACGTTAGATTAAATGCTTTAAGGCAGAGATTAGTTTTTCTTGTTAAACAATTTGAAATAAGATTTAAATTTGATAAGGTAACAGATATTACTGAAGATAGATTGTTTAGTTTTTTCGCAGACATGAGAAATGGTAAAATTAGAAGAAAAGACAAAAAGAAGTATAAATCTGTTCAAGATTATGTTAAAATTTTCAAAGCTTTCTGGCATTGGCATCAAAAAGTTAATAGAAAGAATAAGATAG
>CAZKUJ010000001.1:0-45971 GCA_964555925.1 Candidatus Woesearchaeota archaeon | reverse complement strand
GTAACATTGAAAACAGTTTCATTATCTGGAAGATTTGGACTATCTATCATTTTTGCCACTCGGCTGCCAGCCTTTCCTTTCCTAAGATATATCCTATATGTAGAGGCATGTCCAACAATATGCCCTCCAATAGCTGTAGTGGGATCTCCAAATAATTGGGCAGGATTAGCCATAACTTGATTTGTAATATAAACAGCTAAATTGTGCATTTCAGCGAGTTTCATAAGCTGATGAATATATCTATTAAGCTTCTGTTGTCTATCTGCTAATTGCCCCCTACCTGCAAATTCTGCCCTAAAATGAGCAGTTAAAGAATCAATAACAATAAGTTTAATTGGTTCTCCTTTTTTAATCATTTCTGTAATTTTATCTAATAAAAGAACCTGATGGTCAGAGTTAAAAGCTCGAGCAACAAAAATATTCTTCAAGACTTTTTCAGGGTTTGCTTCGAGTTTTTCTGCAATCTGTTTTATTCTCGATGGTCTAAATGTTCCTTCTGTATCAATAAAAACACTTTTTCCACTAACCCCTCCTTTTTCTATAGGTAACTGAACATTTACAGCAAGAGTTAAGCCAAGTTGAGTTTTTCCAGAAGCAAAAGCCCCAAAAGCTTCTGTAATAGATCTGGATTCAACGCCTTTTCCACCTAAAAGAGTATCGAAGTTTTTGCTTCCTGTTGTTATGTAAAAAATGCTTTCTCTTCTTTTTGCATATTCTGTACCCTCCATAAATCCAAGATCAAGCATATTTCTCGCAGCTTGAATTGCTTTTCTTGCTACAGCTGCACTAATTCCTGCGACTTCAGAAAGTTCAGAAGGAGTCATAACTGCAAGACTCATTACGTCGTATATTCCTGCTGAATCAAGTTTAGCAGATACAGCAGGACCTATTCCTGGAAGATCTGTAAGTGTTGGTTCGTTTTTTTCAGAAGGGATGCTTTTAGTCTCTTCAGAAACAGCTTCTTTAATTTGCTGAACATCCTTTTTCACAGTCATGGAGTTCTAAAAAACAAGGTGTTTATAAAGATTATTCGTATTTTTAGTATATATTTAAAGAGTACTATATCTCTAAAAATAGCCATAAATCCGAATTCCTATAAAGATTAAATCAAAAAAGGCGAAGCCTAAAAAAAGAGAAATGTCTGTAAAACCCCCAACTAGGACAATTCCTGAAAATTTGTTTTTTAAGGGATAAAAAGGCCTTATGCCTCTTCGAGTAAAACTATCTGCAAATAAATGCAATCCATATCCTAAAAATAAAGGAAAAGCCACAATCGGATAAAACAAGACAAAAAAGAGCGTAATTATTATCAAAAAAGTAAAGCTATGAAAAATTCCCCTGTGCTTAATAAAAAATTGAAGAATTCGAAATATTTTTTGCTTGCCTAAGCGTGAAAATTTAGAATCAATGTCTGGAATTAATGCAGAAATAAGCGCAATCACAACAAAAGATATCTTATCTTGAAAAGAGTTAAGGAAGATTAAGACAAAAAATAAAGTTATCGCTAAATGTGTTCTTGTTAACATTTTTGAAAATCTCTTTGTTTTTATTTAGATGAATTTAAAAAATATATGATTATTTCTGATTCTCAAGAATTCTTATAGTCTCATCTAAATCTATATTTTTCGCATTTTCAACAATTAGCTCAAGATTGTTGAAAAATGCATTTAATCTCACATTTCCAGAGAAAAGCATTTCTCTGCCTAAAAGATCTTGTTTTTGCACAGTCATTTTCTCTGGATTCTCAAGTTCTGTAAAACCTAGAGTAGTGTATCCTTCATTAAATAACACAGCCCTTATAGAGCCGGTTCCATCATCAATAACAAGATTTACAATTGCCCTTTTTTCAGGAAGAACCTTCTTATGAGTCAAACAAATGAAAACATCACCCTCTTTTTCTATTTTCTTTTTACATTCAGGACAAACATTAAAAAATCTTGGTTCAAAAATCTGAACAATAAAAGCCCGAATTCTAACGCCCTCTCCTTTTACAAAATCAGAAATTTTCTTTTCTCTAAATACTTTTTCACTAATTGCATTTTGAATTGTTTCTTCACTAATTTTTATTTCTGAAAAATTCCCTAGATGCAATTCTGTATCCCTCATAGATGCGTTGTTAATTTCAACAACAACTCCGTCTTTTATTTTTCCTTCTTCTACCATTGCAACATGATTTGTGTCCCAAAGGACAACCCTAATATTTGAAGAATCATCAGCCATCCAAAAATTAACTACTTTTGATTCATCTCCACTTTTAGTTTTAAAAGTTCTTACAGGAGAAATATCCAAAATCTTTCCTAAAACATTAACTCGTCTCATTCCAGGAATAAGTTCATCTATTTTCAGCTTTTCGTTTTCAAAAGAAATACCTAATTCAGAAGCAACAATTAATGCGGCTCCTTCTTTGCTAATCAATCCTGATAACTTAGATTTTTTGGCCTCGATTTTTTTTTCAATTTCTTCTTTACTTGAATTTGAAATTCTTGCAATTTTTTCGATAATTTTTTCATAATTTGGATTAATCATTCTTTAAGAAAAAACACCCGTGTTTTTAAGTATTATTATTGCTTTTTCAATTAATGCAAACAAATAAAGTCCTAACTCAACATTTATAAATTCCTTTTTTTAAAGGGAATTATGGGAACAGTAATAATAAAAATGAAGCTTATGCCCAATTCTCAAGAAACAGATATAACTGGAATTGAGGCTGAAGTAAGAAATATCTTAAATAATAAAGAGATAAAAAATTTTAAAATTGAAATAGAGCCAATAGCCTTTGGACTTAAAGCTTTAATTATTTTATTTGGCTGGCCTGAAGAAGAAGAACTTAACACTCTTGAAGAAAAAATTAAGGGAATTGAAGGGGTGGGTTCTTTAGAAATTCTTGATATGAGAAGAGCAATAGGATAATCTCTCTTTACTTGAAAAAATTCTCAACGAGAAGGATTTGATGCGTAAGAAGATTTTAGTTTTGCTCTTTTTCTAGATTTTGTTGCCATTGCTGCAGAAATTAATGCTAAAATTCCCCCAAAAAGAATTAGATAGTAAGAATCATTTAATGGTGGAAAAAAGTATCCTATCAGAACACTTATTCCTGCTATACCAGAAAGAAAAGCACTAAATCCGCTCATTTATAGACAAACCCCTTCTTATTTAAAAAGATTTCGTTAAATATATTAATGCAAATTCTTTAGTTATTAGATGTTGACATCTGAACAGACAGAAGAAATAAAAAAAGAAATAATTAATCAGATTGAAAAAAGTTTTCCCGATTCAAAGAAAGAATTTGCCACTAATCAAATAAAAGCAATGAATTCTCAACAATTAGAGGAATTTTTAAAGAAAAACCATATTGATTACCCTGGGATTCCAGAAGAATTTAAGAGAGAAGAGTTATCAAAAAAGGCTTTTTCTGAATGTGTTTTTTGTTCAATAATCTCAGACCAAATTAATTCATATAAAATTGATGAAAACAATAAGGCTCTAGCTGTTTTAGAAATAAATCCCTTTTCTAAAGGGCACACCTTAGTTATTCCAAAAGAACACCCCTCTTCTTCAGAAAAAATGCATTCGGGTGTTTTCTCTTTAGCCAAGAAAGTAGGAAAAAGATTAAAAACAAAATTTAAACCAGAGAATATCGAAATTTCTTCTTCTAATATTTTGGGCCATGAAATAATAAATGTTGTTCCAATATATGGAAATAAAAAGTCAGAAAAGAGAAATGCTGCAAAATCAGAAGAGCTTTCAGAAATTCAAAAGATTCTCTCTAAACCAAGAAAATCTGTTAAAAGACCTAAAAAGAAAAAAATAATTTTAAAAGAATCAGAAAAACATATCTGGTTACCAAAAAGAATTCCCTAAAAAATTCAATAAGATTTCAAATGCTTGGGTTTTCCAAAAATAAAAAAGAATCAAAAAACTTATTAAAAATACAGGAGAAAAAGGTAATCCGTATCTAATTAAGACAGTTTTATATGCTTTCTTTAATTGTAGTATTTCTTTTTTACCTAAACCGTTCCAATCTGCTTTGATTATTTTCTTTCCGATTGTCAAATTTTTATAGAGCCAGTCTCCTTCTCGAATTTGATTTGTCTTTATTTCCCTTACTAAACAAGATTCATCAACTGCTTTTACATAAACATAAAAATAAGGTAAAAGAAAAATTAAAATTCCTAAAAGGAAAAAAACATCTTCCCAAAATCCAAAAATTAATATAAGTAAACCTAAAAGAAAAATCAGAAAAATAACTTTCTTATTTTTTTTAAAATTCGCAGAGAATTCTTTTTTAAACGCATTAAAATTGCTTAAACTAAGATATATCGTTGAAAAAATCGTGTAAAGTGCTCCAACAATAAAAAATATCAGAAAGAATATTAAAAAGATAGACAAGTTTATTGAAAAAGTTTCTGAGAAAGGTAATATTGTTCCAAGAGCCATCATGAGTTTAGCGTCACCTCCTGCAAAAAATTTCCCATAGTAAAGAAGATTTCCTATTATAAAAAAGATTACTAACCCAAAAATTCCTTGATAAAAAAAGCTAAAACTTTCTGAAAAAAGAGAATAAAAGAATCTAAATCCCAATGCAAAGGTTATTAGAGAAAGATTTAACCAATTTGCTATTTCTCTACTCCTCAAATCTTGAATTGCTGCAAAAATTAACCAGACTATTGCTAAAAAAAAGATAAATATGAATTCACCCATAAGGAAAAATAGCAAATAATCTTTATAAAATGCTCGGGCAGGATTTTCTTAATCTGTTTCTCCCCCCTTGTTTATAAGGGTGTTTTTTCCTCTCTTTCTTTTTATCTTGCTTCTTTTTTCTCTTTTGAGGAAAGGCATAATCCATATCTAAAAATAGAATATCTCGTTTAAATATTTTTCAGAATTCAATTAAAAATTAAAATTTATTTAAAATCGCAGAATGCCCACAAAAGATTCTTAATAAATTATTTTTAGCTTGTTGGCTGTGGGCATCCGGATTCTAATTGTTGACATCTTGCAATACCGTATTTTTCAAAACCAGTTGTTGTGGAAAAGGAAAAGCAAGTGCCTTTCACCTCTTTGTCTCCCCCAGGAAGACCATCTGCTTTTAAATTTCTTTCTTGAATGCAATAATCATAAGTACTTCCAGTCGAACACGCAACACCACAATTAGTTTTTATTTGTTCAACATTATTGCCTGAAAGGAAAGGAAACAATGTGCCCCAACCAAGGGTAAATCCCAAGATCATAACAACCAAAACTACAACTCCTAAAATTATAAGAATAATGGCATTTGTGCTTAGCCCTTGCCCTCTTTTATTTTTCATATTAATTTCAAGGTTATTTTGTTTAAAAATGTTTTTATTTACTTTATTACGGAAGATTGTATCTCACAATTACAGGTCCATTTTCTCTAAGAATATATTTTGTTTTTAAATTTTCATCATATTGAATTCCTAAAATTTTAATAATTTCTTCCTCACTAAATCCTAATTTAGAGTATAGGGATATTTTTTCTTTTATCACTAAAACTTCTTCTACTGTATCGAGGGTGCTAAAATCATTTTTTGAAGATTTGCTTGAAAGAGAAAAACTAAGAATCGCTGTAATGCAAATCGCCAAAACTCCGATTACAAGAATTGTTATCGGGATATCTCCGCGTTTGTTTTTCATGATTTTAACCCCCATACAAAAAGTAACTCTATAATAGAGTTTTCTTCTTTATGAATCATAATTGATAAAGAATTTTTTTCAGCCACAACTCCCCCCTGTCCAACAGCAGTGGATTTGGGTTTATTTCCAAAATAATTATTAGATTCTCCATTCCATGTTCCTCCCATAAGCCCTTTATTATAATTGCTAATCCCAAACCAAACTTGTTGAAACTCCCCCCCATAAAATTTTTTAAAAATATCAACCGCCAATTCTCCATTAAATTTAGTAAAATTTCCAGCTTCTTTTAATTGCTCATAAACAGTCTGCCCCTCTGTGTCTTCAGTTAGAAGATAAGCAAAAAGAGATTTTGACGCCAGAGTATCTGTTTTCTTAACATAATCAAATTTTTTATTATTTCCCATAAAGTTCGCAATAGAAATCGCGATAAGTAAAATTACAATAATTATTAATGTAGCAATAATCCAAGTAAGTGTTTCACCTGTTTGTCCTCTTTTATTTTTGAATTTTTTAATAAACATTTTTTTCTGTTTTTCTTACAATTGAAACAAGATTTATTTTATACGAATTTCCATCCTTATCTAAAGAGTACAGACTTCTTTCAAGACACCTCGGAAAATTTTTTTCATCGCGGCCGCAAAAATCTCTCAGCTGTTTGTTTCCGTCTTCAAGGAAAAGAACGCTTTCTGTAGAGTCAAATTTCAAAATTTCAATCTCCACATAATATTGTTCTTGCTCTCTCCAACCATAGACATCTTCTACCCGAAAATTCAATTTGCATATGCCTCTAAAATTTTCTTTAAAGTTTTCTTCAAAAACTCCTTCTTTAATATGCCCTGTTTCAGAAAGACATCGCGCAATTTTCGAAATTAGAATATCTGCTTCTATGGGCCTAACATCATAAGGTTTCCCATAAAAAGCATGCACCATATAAACAATTGCAGCAGCCACTATAAATAATACTGCAAACCAATACACTGATATTAGTTTATCTCCTTTTTTATTCATTTTTATTCATTTTTTATCTATCACAAAAAAATATTTTTCTTCACTTTCAGTATCAAATCTTGCAGTAACTTGTGCATTATTGAAAAAAGAATAACTATATCCTTCACCATCACGCAATCTAACTGTAACAAGATTGTCTCTAATTGAAATAACATTTTCCAGATTAATGGAATTCTTTTTTGCAATTTTTATTGCATCTTTCATTTCTAAATAAATAGTCATTCCAGGCTCTGCAGAATCAAGAGCTAAAGCTATTTGCTTTGCATATTTTTCTTCAAAAACAGCAGCAGTAGATGTACGTGAAAACAAAAACACTACCAATATTGAAAGAAAAACCAAATTAAGAATTATAAAAATTATATTCTCTGTTAAAATCTCACCATTCTTTTTTTTTATTAGAGTTTTCATTTTAAGCTTTTGTTAAAAAGATGTCGCATCCAACAGCCTCGTAATTTTCTTTGCTTTTTTCTAAAATTACTACAGGAACATGGGAACTCCCAAATAATCCCAAAACAATGCTTCTTTCCATTCCAGTTAGAATAGAGTAAGTCTTATCAAATTCTAAATTTTTATCGAAATAATTTGCAAGCTTAAGTTCTTTGCTTAATTCATTTAGGTTATTGGTCGGATATAAATACTGAAGATATGTTTGTGGAGTTGTTTTTGAAGTTGTACTTAGGTAATTATAAAATTCTATATATGAAATTGGATCAATTTCTTTAAAACTTTCATCAAATTCAACAATAGAACAAAGAGAACACGAAGTTTTCTGAGCAAGAGATTTATCTGCATAAGTAATTTCCCCTTCGCCAAACATCCACCAACAATCGACCATTTCATCTGCAAGAGCTTTCATAATTTCTTCTTTATTCTTAGGATTAACTTTAACTGTAGATGTGGGGGTTATTCCCTTACAATCTTTTCCGCCAGAAATACAAAGGTAATTTGTTCTGCAATCGAGAGGGCCAGATAATCCTGCTGATTTTGCTTTTAGAACAACAGAATTATGACAAATTTCTTTATTGGTTGTCTCTCCAAGATTCAATCTAAACAACAAAAATAAAATAATGATAAAACTTACAATAAGAACAATAATTATAACCAGCTGTTGTGTTGTTAATTCTCCTCTTTTATTTATTTTTTTCATTTTTAGCCAATTACTCCTATTTTTCTTAACAAAAAATAAACTCCTGCCAATGCTATGGCGAAAAAAACAACCCAGATCAAATATTTTATTAGTTCTTCTGTATCCATTTTTATTGTTTTATTGATTCGTTTAAATTTTTAAAATCTTTTTAGCATCGTAATCTATGAAAAGAGTTATGGGGGGATTATCTATTTTTATGTTTTTGTCAAGTAATAAACTCCAGGAATTCTCTCTACAAATCCCATTTTTATCACAAGAATCAGGATTTTCCTTTTTACAAATACACAAACAATTATCCAATCCTAAATTTGAACAGAATTTCGGCATTCCTAATTTAATGCTCTGAAAAGGTCCAAAACCAGTAGAGTACGGATTTGGCCAAGAACAAATTATCCAATTGCTCGGATTATAGATTTCAATTCTTGCTTTACTATTATTAATTCCTGAAACCAGGGTCTCCATAGATGCTTTTGCTAACTCTAAATTTCCTGAATCTTTATTTGTTTTATAAACAGAAAAAAGCAAATAAACAAGAAATCCAATAGCAATTACTGCAAGAATTATTTTTAGAGTTTCTTCTGCTAACAAAAATCCTTTTTTATTATACATTTTTTATGAATTTCTATTTTATCAGAGTCAGGATTAATTCAGATGTTGAATTTCCTCCTATAAAAAATTCTATCACATAGGTTTTAAAGAAAAGATAAATTCCTGAAACCACTACGACAAAGACTAAAACTCCAATAATGATTTTTATAAGATTTTCAAGTGTTAATTCCATTTTTATCCTCTTAAAAGACTTTTAATTTGATCTATAAGTGAAACTCCTCTTCCTCTAAGCAAAAAAATTGTAATCATAAGAATCACAAGAACAGCTACAGCTATTAAAATCCATGGAAGATAATCAGAGACTATTGCTTTTTTTCCACACCCTTTTTTAAAAAAGATCATAGAAAAAAAAACAAATACTATTTAATAAATTTAACTAAATTAAACCAAATTTCCAAGAACGATGTTTACCAGAACAAACAAGGCAATTGTGGAGAAAAGTGCAGTGATAAAATAAAGAACTATTCCTGAAGTAAAGCTTTTTCCGAGATTATATGTTGTTTGAAGCCTATCTTCTCCAAAATCCACAATCACTAGAGTTCTTGTTAATATAAAAATGATTTGAATAAGATAAACACCGATTATTATTTGCAAAAAATAAGGAGGAATCATCATTCCAACTTCAAATAAATTAGATAAAGACGCAAGTCCACCCAAAGACGCAGCTGCTTCTCCACCTTCTGCAATCTTTGTTATCTCTAATCTCGTTAGAATTTCAGTAATCATTGCGGCTAAACCAACAACAACTCCAGAAAGAAGAGGAGCAAGGAAAGACATATTGCTCTTCATATCTGAAACAACTTCTGCAAGCATATCTTTAAGCCGGGCTGTTATTTTGTGAATATTCTTAACATATTCTGAAATACTCATTACACTAATGGCCGCAATTTTTAATCCTTTTTTAGCAGATTCAACAAGAATTTTCATGCTAATAGAGATTAATTCAGAAGGATAATGAATAATTGCCCCTCTTCTTAAATCAAAAATAGCTTTTTCAACACTCATGCCCATCTGCCTTATGTTGTAATCCACTCTTCTGAAAAAATCTTCTGTTTTCAATCCCTTAGAAGACTCTGCGACTTTTGCGAAAACAAGTTCAGTAGGAACCCCCTGACCTATTCTATTTCCGACCTGAAATAAAGAGTTATTAAATTCAAGTTCAAGTTGCTTTGTTTTATCTCTTTCAATAATCAGTTCTTTTGTTCTCATTTTAAAAGATAAAGAAAAGAATAGGGCGATGCTAAGGGGAACAAGCATGCTTAGAATTAGGGCTCCTGTTCCAAAAGGACCCTTAAGACCTGTCGTAGTTTCAATAAAACCAAAAAATCCTCCTGTTCCAAAAAAATTCAGACCAAAATCTGAAAAAGAATAATCTTTTTGTAATCCTAAGAAATCAGGTAAAGGAGTAAATGCAAAGATAAGAGGTAACAATCCTATAAGCAAAAGAGGAAATATCAAAAAAAATGTTTTGACATATGGTTTTTTACTTTTATATTTATAATAAAGGGGATTTTTCTCAAGCAGAGAAGTTTCCCCATATCCTCCTGGCCTCAAAAAAGTAACTCTGTCTGTTAAATAAAAAACAAAAAAAGGAATTATCAAATTAAAAAGCACAAAAACATGGACCCAAGTTAATAAGCCTCCCAACATAGCACTTGCAAGAGGAAGTAATGCCAAACCAAGTGTTGGAAGAACAATGCCCAGCATGTAAACATTTGTTAAAGGACTTTTTACATTGTGAGTGAATCTCAACATTCTATCGTAAACTCCATCAAGAACAACTTTTAGGGCTTTTTCAAGAGTTATAATTCTTCTTGACCCATCTGGCTCATATAAACTGCTTTCAATAAGATGAAATGCCTCAATAAATTCTACAGAATAGTCTCTCCATGTTTCTAGATAATGATCAAGACTTGCCTTTATAGTTGAAAATTTTCCAACTTGAACATCATAAAAAACTTTCTTTAAATCCAATGCAAGAGGATACTCTAAATTTTCTGATGCAAAAGCAATTGCTCTCTCTAAATTTGATGTATGCCTCATATAAACTACAACATATAAAATAGCAGGAACCATCTGTGCAGAAGCTTTTAGACGCCATTTATTGGCGAGTCTGGCAGGATATGCATTCATAAAATAAAAAATAAAAATAGAAAAAATTATAACAAGAAAGAAAAATAAAATCGGAAAAGATTCAAAACTTCCCTTAATCAAAATAACAGCTAAAGAGATAAAAAGTCCTGCTAAAAAAACAAAAATAAAAGTCATAACACTAAATGTTAAAGGCTGCCAAGGCTCAAGGTCAAGATGGGCTATTTCAAGAGATTTTTTAACTTTCTGTGTGTCCTTTTCTGAAAATTTCAATTTTATTGCACTTCCTAAGCTTTTGCATAATCTTTCATATCTTGAAAGTTCAGGAAGCATTTCGCCTTTGAATTTTACATATTCTCTGCTATAATCTATTTCTTTTTTATCTGAAGCAGAAATCTTGGATCCAAGTTTACTGCTATATTTTCTAAGAATCTCATCGACATCTCTAGACATGTTTATATTTTATTTTTCCCTCTTTTTCAATATCTATTATTTAAACATCAATAAGAATTGGTTAATAAATTTTAGGTTTTTAAGCAAAATCAGATAAGTTTTCTTTTCTTTATTTCAGAATTCAGCCATTTTTGCCAATCTGGAAAAACCCTCTCACTAATTGGAAGTCCTACCTCTTCTCTTATTTCATCTGAGATTCTATGAAAAACATGATTAGAGAGTGTATTAAAATCAGCTTCAAGAATTCTATAATCTTTAATTTTTTCAGCCGTGTTCACGAGCTCTCCTTTTATTTTTGATCTTAAAAGAATATTATCCCAAACAGCGTCCCAGTTTCCAGCCCAGCCTTTTACGCTAGAAGCAACATCTTTTATAACTTCACTATCTCCGTTAATTAAATCTTCTGTTGGTTCTAATTCATCTTTCTCCACATTATAGGTTAATAAATCAACAAATCCTTTTTCTTCCAATGGATCTTTCTTCCAATGTTTCCTGACTTCAGATAACCTTACAACTCTTTTCCAAGAGTGTAATCCATCTGAGGTTTTTATGGGATTTGCAACAGCAATTACGTCTGTAGCTTTAAAACTAGTTGCAGGTACTTTTAAATCATTAACAACTCTGTCAAAAACCCCGTATGGAGATGCCCCATGAATTGTTCCTGCGACAACATTCGCCAAAGCCCCAATTCTCATTGCCTCGTATAGGGCTCTTGCTTCTAAACTTCTTACCTCTCCAATGATTAAACAGCTATCGCCAAGTCTAAGAGATGCTCGTATTCCATCATCAGCAGAAATTTCTGTTGTTTCTTTTAATAAAGCAGATCTAACTTTCATTCTCAAAATATCATATTTCAAATTTCTAAGACACTCAACTGGCAACTCTAATGAATCTTCAATAACAATTATTCGATATTTTGGAATTATTTCAAGCATTAAGCTACCCAGCAAGCTTGTTTTACCAGAGCTTCTTGTTCCTGCAATCAAAATTGTTCTAGAGCCATCTGTTAAAAAACTAAGAAGTCCTGCTGCTAGGGGATTAATCATTTTATTCTGCACAAATAAAGGAAAAGTCCAAGGTGCTTCTCTGTGCCTTCTTATTGCATAAGCAAGTCCGTCTGGTGAAAGGGGTCTTTGAACTACCGCGATTCTTGCTCTTATTGGACCAATTTCAAGCTGTGTATCTAAAATTGGATTTGCTTCATCAAGAGGTCTTCCAGAAATTAATCTAAATTTAGCTGCCCAAGAGTCAGTATCTTCCTGGCTCGGAATTATATTAGTTGAACACTCATCATAATTCTGGTGTCTAATAAAAATAGGTATTAATGAAATCGGCGCATTTAAAAAAATATCTTGAATTTTCTTATCTTGTAAAAGAACTTCAATAACTCCAAAACCAACAGTATGTCTTACCAAAATAGTCGCTAGCAAATTAAGTTCTGAATAATTAATTTTTATTCCCTTGCCCTGTGCAAGATCTCTCAAAAGATCCCTTGAAATATTAAAAAAAACTCTGCGTGTTCTTTCTATGTCAGTAAACTCTTCAGCTTTTGGTTGATGCTCTACAAGAACTCTTCTAGCTAAATTCAAAAGAATGCTATGGTCTTCTCTTAAAGTGCTTTCCGGAGGAATCAGATGATATAAAAGTTTGGGCTCGTCCTTTTTTTTCAAAATTGTTACAAAAGAAACATCGTACTCTTCATGAACAAGTTTATACTGGTCTATTATTTCTGCATCTCCGGGCAAGTCTGAAACAAGTCTTGTAAAAGTAAAATTAGGTATTACATCTGGCTTAAAAAGTTTGTTGTAAATTTCTCTCTCCCCCTTTCTATAACCTTCTAAATAAATGGTGGCGTCCTGAATTAATTTTGTTTTTTCTAGCATTTCACGAATTTTTTCAAGAAGATTCAAGTAATTCGACTGATTTGATCTATTTGTTGCTCCTAGTTTTTCCAGAAATATTTTTTCAGAAATAATCAGCTTTTTTACTTCAAAATAGGCCGCAATTGGGTCTTGTTTTAATAGAAGTAAAAAGGAAAAGATTTCATTGTATCTTTTAGAGAAAAACATGTCTTGAGTTGGCGCTAGTTTATTCTTTGAAAGAATTCTCTCTTGTTTCATCAGATGAATATAAAGATACGCAATTTCCAAAAGATAAGAAGTTTCTCTAAAATCATAATTATAATTCTTTTGTTGTGAAAAGATAATTCTCGAGACATTTTGGTTTTCAGTAAGCACATCAATAGTTCTTTCCATAACTTCTGGAGACTCTGCTAAATTGGGAACATAAGGTGCGCCCAAATAATTTATATAAAGAATGTCTTCTCCCCCTTCTCTTTTGATTTCATATGGATGGCTGTCTCTTTCTTGTGGCATTTTAGAACTCAAATAAAAAAGAGCGGTAGTTTAAAATATTTTGCATATAAAACATTTAGAAAAAAATATATTAATGCTCTTTCTATACATTGTTAATAGATTCGCAGATTAAACACAACAAATTTAAACTGCCTTCCCCTTTATTTTTGATGATTGAGGAACAAGGGGGTGGGGATTGGCAATTTTTAAATGATATTAATGTAAGAATAAGAGATTTAGAAGAAAAACACCGGATTTTGAAAGATCGCCTCTTGCTTATAGGTCAAAATCTCGTCGAGATGAAAGAAAAAAACAATAAAGACCTATTAGAAATAAAAAAGAATTTTGAACTAATGAAAAAGAATATTGAAAGATTAACTTCTTTTTTAGAAGTTGCTTCATCAGAATTTTCAAAATTTGCGAGAAAGGAAGATCTTGAAATTCTTTCAAAACAAGCAAAGATGTTCCAGCCTTTAGAATTTGTAAGAAAAAAAGATTTAAAAAAATAAAAGATAATAATCAAAATGGGGATTTTAGAGCAAGTTATGGAATTAAAAAGAAATGGGTTCCCTGAAGAAGCAATTGTCAATAGATTAAGAGAGCAGGGAATTTCTCCAAAAGAAATAACAGAAACTTTAAGCCAAGCAAAAATAAAAAATGCGGTTTCTCCTGGAGAAGATTTAGAAGAAAAAGGTATGGAAGGTATGGAACCCTCAATAATGGTATCTGAAGAATCAGAATCTTTACCTACTGAGGGCTCAATCTCTGATGAAGATTTAATGCCCCCGCCAACTCCGTCAAGATTTCAGCATTATTCAAAGAGGGGAGGGGCTCCTTTAGTTAAAGAAATGCCTGAAGAATATTCATATTCAAATTCTCAAGCACCACCACAATATCCTGCTTATTCTGAACAACAATACGAACAATACCCCGAACAACAATATCCCGCTTATGAAGAACAGCAATACTCTCCCCAGGAATATCCCTCTGAAGAATATCCCGGATCAGGAGAATATGATTACAGTTCTCAGTCTGCAGGAGACATAGATACAATAATAGAGGTTGCAGAAAGAGTATTTTTTGAAAAAATAAAACCACTTCAAAAACAACTAGAAGGTCTAAATGAATTAAAAGCTCTAACTCAAACAAAAGTTGATTCAATTTCTGATAGGTTAAAAAAAATAGAATATAGCATCGATAGGTTACAAGCAGAAATACTTGAAAGAGTCGGATCATATGGTGGTGGTTTAGATAGTATAAAAAAAGAAATGGGTATGATGCAAGATTCCTTTGGAAAAATTGTTAATGTTTTAGCCAATAAAGCAGAAAATAAGCATCTCGAATCTTCTGTGCATCGCACTAAGCATCTTGTTAGAAAAAAGAGCCATAAAAGAACACCTCATTAAATCATGATTAGATTAGAAAATTTTTCTAAAAAAATAAATTTGAAGATAATCAACCTGAAGGTGATGGTTCAAACATCTTAGCCTGATAATCTGGAAGTTTTTTCTTGCTTCCAGAACCAACAATTAATCCAATAATTGCTAAAAATATAACGACCCCTAATATTCCCTGCCAATTATAGTACCATATTTGAAGATTCCACCATCCCAACCATCCAAATGTTTGAACTAAAACAACAAGAAAAACAATAACTCCCACACCTAAAAGACCATAATTTAACATCTTGTTCTTAGGATCAAAGAAAAGACCTCCTAAAATAAGCAAACAAAGAATTACTGCAAGACCCACCCCTAATCTAGGAAAGATTTCTGAAAAGAACATTGGTACAAAATGAAATTGTAATGATAAAAGCCCTACAACAAGCGCGATAACACCATTAATTGCTTTATTATCAAAAATCTTGACCCTTGTTAGAATTCCGAAAACAAGAGCAAAGATCAAAAGAAAAGGGAGGATATAACTAAAGAATCCCGCACTCCCCCAATATGCCAACATATTCCCAATAGATCCCCCATAAAAGCTTCCTATTTGGAGAGTGAAAATTTCATCAATCATATAAATATTTGACTAATCTTATTTAAATATGTTTCGGGATTGTTTACTCATTTAGATTTTTTTAGAACAAGAACAAGGGCAATGATTATAACAGCAATAAAAAGTGCGTTTATCCAGAACGTTGAACTCCAAGGTTGATTAAAAAAGAAATCAAAGATATTTCCTAAAAAGGTTTTTTCAACGCCCGTCGCCCAGAGAAGACCAACAAGAACAGAAATTACAACTACAATTCCAATAAAATATTTTAACCCAATTGGTGCTTTTTCAAATTTTAGCCCTTCTTCTCCTGCGAGAAATCCCCAAAGCAAAAGTGCAACAAACATAACAACCAAAGCAACAGTCAAAAAGAGTATTAAGTTAGAAACAACGAGTTTTGGAGAAACCGCCACAACAAAAATTGCTCCAATAACAAATGAAATCAGCGCATTAAGTTGTTTTCCAGAACCGAAAATTTTCGTTTTTTCAAGAATTCCAAAAACTATAAAGAATATCAAAAGAAAAGGCAATGCAAACTTAGTAAAAATCCAATGTTGCAGTATTGTTTCTTCAACCATATTAAATTTAATATTACTCTAGTATTTATAAATGTTTTTTATGCCCTTTACAAAAAATATTTTCTTAAGCGTTAAGAATAGCCCCCAATCTAGAACTTAAATCAAATCTCCAGGAATTTCCTCTATTTCAGATTCTTGGCTAGGTAAAGCAGATTTGTTTATAACAAAAATCTCGCCGATTGCTCTAACAAATTGATGAGGTATGATCACTCCTCTGGCTCCGCCAATTAAAGAAGTAACACTTCCTCCAACCCTTATTTTCCAGCCATCAACCTTATTGTCCAAGAGATTGGCTTCTTCAATTTCTCCAAAATAATCTCCCGAATCAGTGTAAACTTTAAAACCAATGACCTCTGTTATTTTCTTAACGCGCATATCAAAATTTAGAGGAACTCATTTAAATACTTTTCCATGATTTAATATATAATTTTATCAAGAAATGCCTTTCTTAATCAATTCTGTAGCATAACAAACTTTATAAAAAATTCAAATCTCTTTAATTCATGTTTACCTCAAAAGAAATATTTTCTGTATTAATTCTAACACTGGTCTTTGCTTTTGCTATGGGTTTGTTTAAAAGCATTGAAAGATTCCCCTATCTTTTCCTTATATTCTTTATTATAATTGTGGTGAATGTTCTTGCAAAAAAAATTACGAGTTTTTACCTTGATTCAGAGATGGAAATAAAATTGTGGACAATAGAAAGATATGGATTTAAACCATCCCAATACCTTAAGAAACCCTTTCCTGCAGGAATACTTTTTCCAATCTTAACATCTTTATTGCTTTTCGGACAACTAGGGGGTTTTATATGGCTAGCCTCTTTAGTTTTTGATGTAAAACCAAGAGTATATCGGGCTGCGAAAAGATACGGACTTTATTCATATACTGAAATGACTGAAGATCACTTAGGATTAATTGCTGCTTCTGGTGTTTTTGCAAATTTGCTTTTTGCTATAATTGGTTATCTTCTAGGGTTTCCGGAATTTTCTAGATTAAGCATATACTTTGCTTTTTTCAGCATGATTCCCCTTTCAGATCTTGATGGAAATAAGATATTCTTTGGAAATCTTGCATTGTGGAGTTTCCTCGCCACGCTTGTCCTAATCGGATTAGTATATGCTTTTTTCCTAATATAAGAATTCGATATAAAAAAACATTTAAAGGCTGGTTTCATAAAAAAGACATGGAAAAAACAAGTTGGCTACAAACCAAAAAAGTTGCCGCAGTTTTTGCTTTAACCTCGTTTATAACAGGGTTTTTATTTCTAAATAAAGGAATTACTGGAAATGTTATTCTAGACAATAAGTATCCTTTTGATATAATTTCCTTTATTGGATTAATGCTTGTTTTATGTTCTGCAATTCTTGTGGTCTATATTATCAAAAAATAAGATAACTTTTTATAAGAAGGGAATTTTTCTTGCTGATGGAATTTTTAGAAAAAATCTTCCCAAGAGAATATCAGGAAAATATTCTGAAAACCTGTGTAGATAAAAATTGCCTGGTCGTGTTGCCAACAGGAATTGGTAAGACTCTTATTGCGCTTATGCTTTCTATTGAAAGAATGAAAAAATTTCCAGGAGAAAAAATTGTTTTTTTAGCTCCGACAAAACCCCTTGCAGAGCAACATTTAATTTATTTTAAAAAACATCTTCCTGAGCTTTTTGGAGATTTGCAATTATTTACGGGGCTGGTTAAATCTGAAAAAAGGAGAGAAATTTGGGAAACAGCCGACATAATTTTTTCAACTCCACAATGTATCGCAAACGATTTAAAAAAAATACTTTATACGCTGACAGGAGTATGTTTACTGATTGAAGATGAAGCACACCGGTGCATAAAAAATTACGATTACAGCTATGTAGCAAAAAAATATCTCGAACAGGCGCTTCATCCAAGAATTCTTGGATTAACTGCTTCTCCAGGAAGTGAAATATCAAAAATTCAAGAAATTTGTAAAAACCTTTCAATAGAGGAAGTTGAGTTAAGAACCCGGGAGAGTCTTGATGTACAACCTTATCTACAAAAATTAGAATTTGTAAAAATTATTCTAGATCTTCCGCCCGAGTTCAGAAGGATGAGAGAGATTTTATTAAGAATTTTTGGATCCTATATTGGTGAATTAAGGAATAGGAAAGTACTTTTCGGTCCTCCAAGCAAAACAGAATTAATTAAACTTCAGAAAAAACTTATTTTTAGTATTGCAAGAGGAAATAAAAATTACAATAATTTTTTAGCGTCAAGTGCCTGTGCCCAAGCAATAAGAATACAGCACGCCCTAGAATTATTAGAGACGCAAACCCTGGCAGGATTTAATAAATATTTAAGGGGCTTGCTTCAGAAAGCCTCAAAAAAAGAAAGTCGAGGTATTGAAAGATTGACTAAAAAACCAGAGTTTAATTTTGCGCTGGTTAGTTCAAATAAATTACTTTTAGAAGGAATAGAACATCCAAAAATTTTAGAATTAGAAAGGATAATTAGAAAAGAAAGAGAAAAAAATGAAAAAATCCGAATAATTATTTTTACACAATTTCGAGATACTGCAAAATTAATTTCTAAAAAAATGAATGGAATTTCCGGAATAAATGCGGCCATTTTTGTTGGGCAGGGTAAGAAATCAGGTTCTGAAGACGTCCAGGGATTAAGTCAAAAGGAGCAGAGGAAAATATTAAACGATTTCTCTGTTGGAACAACAAATATTTTGTGTGCTACTTCAATCGGAGAAGAAGGTTTAGATATTCCAGAAGTGAATCTTGTTGTTTTTTATGAGCCTGTTCCCTCTGCAATAAGAGCCATACAAAGAGCAGGTAGAACTGCCCGTTTAATAGAGGGCAAGCTTATTGTGCTTATTACAAAAAATACAAGAGACGAAGCATATTTTTATGTTTCAAAAGCAAAAGAAAAAAGGATGCACTCTTCAATAAACTCTATAAAAAGAGATTTTTTTAATAAGTCTAAAAAAGAGGTTCAAAAGAAACTTGAAGAAAATGAAAAAGATATTTGATATTTTTTCTGAAAAAAGAATAAAAGAAAAAAGAACAATAAAGATAGTAGTTGATTATCGAGAAAAAAATTCACTTGTTCTTTCAGAACTTAAATCCTTGGGAATAGAAATAGAACTCGCGCAGTTAGATGTTGCTGATTATCTTATTGGAAATATTGCAATAGAAAGAAAAACTGTTTCAGATTTCCTTTCTTCAATGATAAATCGGAGACTTTTACATCAATTAGAACAAATGAATCAATACGAAAATCGCCTGCTTCTCATAGAAGGAATATATGAACAAGAGCTTTATTCAGAAGATGAAAACAGCAAAGGAGTGCATTCTAACTCTGTCAGGGGATTTCTAATTTCAATTCTTCTAAAGCATCGAACACCCATAATATTTACGAAGAACTATGAAGATACCGCAAGATTTTTGGCCATTCTTGCAAAAAGAAAATCAAAAGAAATTTCCGTGCGTGCAATAAAAAAAGATCTTGACAAACAAGAAAGACTCCAATTTATTCTTGAAGGATTTCCCGGTATTGGCCCAAAAACCGCAAAAGAACTTTTAAAAAAATTCAAAACAATTAAGAATATAATAAATGCTTCTGAAGAAGAATTAAAAAAAATACTCGGAAAAAAAACAGAAAATATGTTAAGAATTGTTGGACAGGAATTTGGGGCTTAAATCTTATCTATTATTTTATTATTCTAAATTATAAATTTCAACATCTTCGTATCTTGGACCCTTAGAGCTTAAAATCGAACTTTTTAATTTAAAGGTTTTAATTTCAAATTTAGATTTTGGGAGTTCTATGCTTTTTAATAAATTTAAAAATTCTTCCTTATTATTTATTTTTTTTATTCGAGCAAGAGTAAGATGGCCCATAAATCTTTTCTCTTTTTCAAAGAAATTCGAAAGTTTTTCATCAATTTCTGCTTGGAGTTGTTCGCACCCTTTTAGATTTAACCAAATAATTCTTATAAATTTCGGAGAAAAGACCCCCAAATCTCTAACTTCTGCTTTAAATTTTTTTATTTTAATTTCCCTAAGTTTTTTTCTTATTTTTTCTATTTGCCCTTGTTCAATTTCACCAAGAAATTTTAGAGTTAAATGCAAATTTTCTACTTCGGTCTTTTTTCCAATAAAAGAAGGAAGTTGTTTCTGAATTTTTAAAATTTCTTTTGATATTTCTGGAGGGAGATCTATCGCAATAAAAATTCTTTTTTTCATTTTTCAAAAATATTTTTAGATTTATATTCTTTAATGCATTGCTTTTCTTTGAACTCTTTTCTTCGCTTTTTCAAATGATTTTTATTTCTTTGCTTCTTCTCTTTCTTTTTTTCTTTTAAGGCTTAGCTCTTTTCTTATATCTCTTGTTTCAATTCTATCTAAAAAGATTAGAATAAAAAATCCAAGAAGAGCTATAGAGCCCACAACAAAAAAGAGTTGAATGAATCCAAAATTCTCTGCTATTGTAGCTCCAAAAAATGCTGCCAGTGCGCCCCCACCTCCTACTCCTGCACTCCAGAAAGAATATTCCAAACCCCTGTGTCTTTTATCCATATACATTGTAAAGAGACTAAACCAACTTGGATATGCAAATGCTGTTCCAAGTCCGTAAATAGCTTGCGCAATAAAAAGAATATAAACATCTTCAGCAAGAATATAAATAAAAGGCACCAACACTATCAAAGCTGTTCCAACAAGCAATAATCTTGATTTATGCCTATGTTTATCAATTAAAAATCTTGATAGAGGAAACTGGGCTGTTGAACGAACAATCAAAAAGATTCCTGTTGCTATTCCTGCTGTTATAAGATTTCCCCCCTCTATGCCGATTATGAAAATAGCAAATATCGGAGCAATTAATCCAAAACTGCTTAAGATAAGAATATCTGAAAGGACCAATAAAATTATTTTTCTGTTCATAGTTAAGAAAAAGGTATCTAAATTTATAAATCTTTAAGTTAGATTAGTTCAGAAAGAATTTTTGCTCCAAGTTTAACAGTAATCCCCCCTATGTCTTTTTCAGGATTTATTTCAACCAAGTCAACCGACCGAATATTTTTCAGTTTATGAAGTCTTTGGATTAGATATAAAAATTCTCTGCTTGTAAGTCCGCCTGGTTCTTTATAGCCTGTTCCAGGGGCAAAAGCAGGATCAATTGAATCTATATCAATAGAAATGTAGATTTGTTTATTTTTTGAAAATTCCATAAGAATATCACAAGAATCCTCTAAATTTTCAAAAAGTTGATTCATATCCATTTTCTTGATTTTGTTTTTTTCTAAAAATATTTTTTCAGAAGGATAAATATTCCTAACTCCCACTAAAAAGACATTTTCAGGAGGAAAACCCTTTTCAATTAAAGCTGAAAGCCACTCTTCATGCACAGGAAAGTTCTTATCTGGCTTCATGCAATCAGGATGCGCGTCAAAAACAATTAAGCAAGGCTCTTCTTTTATTTTTTTGCAGTGCTCAAGAAAAGCACAGACTAAGGAGTAACTTATCGAATGATCTCCTCCTAAAAAAACAGTTTTTTGCTTTTCGCTAAAAATTTCAAGTGCATTTGCATAAATCAAGCGATTAGTAAGCTCTAAATTAGAATTGTCTAGATGTATCTCTTCTAAATCTAAAAGTTTTACATCTATAGGAATTCCCCTTTCATTACTATAAATTTCTTTTAACTCTGCAAGAATAGAATTTCCTGCTTTTTCGCATCCTTTTGTTCTTCCGAGCCCATTGATTCCCGGAACTTTTACAACAAACATAAAAAATTAGATTAAAGGTAGTTTTTAAGATTAATTGTAGGGGCGCCTTTATTTCGGTACCAAAACAAAAAAACTATGCTTTTTAGCTGGTTCTTTTGCAAGTTCTTTAACGTCTTCCAAGTTTACGTTCAGGATATTTTTTTCAAAATCATAAAGATTTTTTGCATTTCCGTTTATTTCATATAAAAGGAGATTGGCCATCTGATATTGCGAATCTTCAATAGAGATTTGGTGATTTCCAATTATCTGCTCTTTTACAGAAGAAAGCTCTTCTTCAGTCAGTTTCTGGGATACCTCTCTAAATTCTTCTAGAATTATTTTTTTTACAGAGTTTACATTTTCTTTCTTTGTCCCAACATAGATTAAATTGTACGCGAAATCTTTGCTGATGTTTGATTCGCCTTTAACAGCATAGGCCAGATTTCTTTTTTCACGAATTTCTTGAAAAAGTCTTGATGAAAGTCCTCCTGCCATAAGGGTATTAAGAACAAAAGCCGCATAGTTTTTTTTGTCCCTGGTAGTCGGAACATGATATGCAAAAGCAAGATTTGCTTGGTCTATATCTTTTCTTTTTTCGGTTTTAGATGCATTTTTCTTAACGATTTTAAATTTAGGGACCTTCCCCTTTTTAGTTCCAAAATTCTGCTCTACCAATTGGACAATTTTTTTAAAATTCATATCGCCCACAATACATAAAATGAGATTATTCGGCTGGTAAATTTTCTGAAATCTGTGAATGATTTTTTTTCTTGTAAGAGAAGTAAGTATTTTTTCTGTTCCAATTAAGGGTTCGCCAAAAGGTTTTTTGTAAAGAAATTTATGTATTTCCTGAATAACATAACGCGAAGGATTGTCTTGATACATTTTAATCTCTTCAAATATTACTTGCTTCTCTTTTTGAATCTCTTCTTCATCAAATAAGGGATTCTTTACCATATCACACAGAACATCAAAGGCAAGAGCAAAATGCTTGCTGGGTATTTTGCAATAGTATGCTGTAAGAGATTCGTCGGTAAATCCATTAAGATATCCTCCGTTTTTTTCAATTTCTTCAGCGATTTTTTTAGCGCTTCTTTTTTTAGTTCCTTTGTAAAGCAGATGTTCAATAAAATGAGATATCCCTTTTTCAGATAAAGATTCGTTTATGCCTCCGCATCTTGCAGCAAAAGCCATACTAATCACAGGATTATTTCTTTTTTCAAAAATAACCGTCATTCCGTTTTTCAGGATTTTTCTATAAAATAAAGGTTTCATTTCAGATCTCCTTAAACGTAGTTTGTTTATTAAGTTGTTTATTAAATAATCGAGAATTAGGCCTCTTTAAATTTTTTGGGAAATTCATTAATTAAAAAGAGCCGTAAAATTATCGAAGAAAAAGTAAGCTAAAACACCAAAAACAATTATTACACCGATTATAAGCATAACCCAAAACCACCAAGCATGTTTCTTTTTTTGTTCAGATTCAATGACAGGTTGTTGAACCGGGGTATTAATTTGAGTATTAGGTGGAATTTGTGGCGGGCCTGAAGAAGTTGTTGGAAGAACCGGTGCCGAAGGAGGATTTTGTTTTTGCGCAACATTAGTTGAAGGTATAGGGGCTGCAGAAGAAGTTTTTGGCGTTCCTTCTGGTTTTTTTGGTTGAGGGGAATTTGTTTCGATAGGCATTTTCAATATATCTCTCCAAAGAAAAAATGTATTATAAATTTTGCCTTTTTTCAAAAACCAGAAATTTTTCTCCTAAAATCTCAAAATCATCTATAATATTAAAATTTTCTTTAATAAAATTTACAAACCACTTTCTTTGACTTTTAAATTTTCTTCTTTTAATCATGCTTTCTGTTGCAAAACTCACAACAATCCGACAAGATGCTAAAGCCAGTTCTGAAATAAGTTTTTTAGAATAGTTTCTTTTTAGCATTTCAAGAGAATCCACAACTTTAAACAAAAAAATAATTGTTTGAATTTTGTTTTTTGTGTCTTTTACTATTTTTTTTATTTTAGAATGTTCAAAAAGGCTTAAGTGAAGGGCTTTTCCGTTGATTTTTTCCTTATTAAAATAAGAATTCATGAGATTCACAAATTGGCCGATTGCTTCGATTGCGACATAATCCACATCAAAACCCGCTTCTTTAAAATAGAAATAACTAAAACCATTAACTCCAGAACCCAAATCAATAATCTTAATTTTACCTTCAAAATCTTTTAAAATTCTTTTATAAATTTCTCTATAAAAAGGGAGTCTTTCTCTTGTAGAAAGATGCTTGCTTAAAATCCATTGCGGATCTTTGTCTCGAATTTTTAATAATTTTCTGCTTCCAAAAGCTCCGAAAATTCTATGAAGCATGTCTCTTGTTAAACGAATTTTTTCTTCTTTACTGACTGGCTTTTTTTCAAATTTTTTAAAGGCAAGCAATACATCTTGTAAAGGAAGTTCTGAAAGTTCTTTCTTTGCCATAATTTTTTGAATTATTTCTTCTCGAGTGCTTTTGTTCTTTATTTTTTTCGGGTTCTTTCTTTTCGGTTTCATAAATATTTTTAACCTTTCAAAGTTTAAAAGATGTATGCAAATGAGTTTTTATGAAGAATTTCCTACCAAAGAAAATATAGATAAATTAAGATTGGTGAAATTCAAAACAAGAATTTTCATGGCCGCAAGATCTGTTCGGGAATTCCGAAAACTAGAAAAACAGGTTAAAAAAATTAAGAAAGATGTTAAAATCGGTTATTGGCCAATTATCCCAAACTCTTATTGGATTTCCCCTTTTTCAAATAGGAGAGACCTAATTGAATTATTTAATGAACTTGATAAAATAAAAAATCTTATTTTAATTGATTTGGAAATGCCCCTAAAAAAGAAGATGATTCTAAAAAACATTTTTTATTTCTTCCAAAATAAAAGATTAATAAAAAAATTTATGAAAAAAAATAAAAAAAGAATAACAACTGCAGAATTTCCTGCTTCTATTTTTTCCATCTTTATTAAAATTTTAGGGCTTGATTACAAAATAAAAACAGAAAAAAGCCTCATGTGGTATTCAAGCATGAGATCAAATCTAATTAATAAAAAAATAAAAAAATGCCTAAAAAATTTAAAAAACAAGCCCCAATACTCAATAAGCCTTGGAACAATTGCAACAGGAGTCTTGGGCAATGAGCCAATCCTTTCGCCGAAGAATCTCGAAAATGATTTGGACTTTGTGAAAAGGGCAGAATTTAGTAAAGTAATTCTCTTCAGACTTGGTGGATTAAATAAAAACTATATCAAAGTGATTAATAAATTTCAAGCACCCCCTCAATAAAAATGTCTTCAACTAATCAGTCTCCATTCTATAAAAAGGCAGAAGGAAATTTTCTCGCTGCAAAAGATGATGAAAGTCGATTATTCCACTTAGAAGAGATGATTCGGGAATGCCCAAAGCATAAAAGCAGTGAGAAGATGCTTGCGCAATTAAAAACAAGATTAAAAAAACTAAAAGAAAAACTCGTAAAAAACAAAAAAGCCAGTAAATCTGCAAAAGGCAAGGGAATAAAAAAAGAGGATATGCAGGCAGTTCTTATTGGGTTTACAAATTCTGGAAAATCCTCCCTTCTCAATTTATTGACAAACGCATCTCCTAAAATTGCCCCTTATGAATTTACAACAAAAAAACCAATAGTCGG
This sequence comes from Candidatus Woesearchaeota archaeon, assembly GCA_964555925.1. Lineage (GTDB taxonomy): Archaea > Nanobdellota > Nanobdellia > Pacearchaeales > GW2011-AR1 > ASMP01. The sequence goes on along the minus strand of CAZKUJ010000001.1, from coordinate 20,658 downwards.
CATGATTAATTACAAGGGAACAAGCATTCAATTAATAGAAATTCCTGCTATCGGTTCTGAATATTATGATAAGGGGCTGGTAAACACTGCAGACGTAATTTTAATCTTAGTAACAAAGCTAGAAGAAATAGAAAAGATAGAAAGGAGTTTAGATCGGGTCAGAGGAAAGAAGATAATAGTTTTTAATACCCAAAATTCTGATGATAAAAGAAAGATTTATGCAACATTGCAAAGTAAACGGTATAATTTTGTGGTGATTTCCACAAAAACAAGTGAAAATCTTGAAGAGTTAAAAAACAAACTTTTCCATAGCTTTAGTAAAATCCGAATTTATGTTAAAGAGCCAGGAAAAGAAAAATCAGAAAAACCTTTGATATTGGAAGAAGGCGTTAGCATTCGGGATGTTGGTAAAAAAATTCTAAAGAACATTGATTATATCAAAGAAACAAAAATCTGGGGCCCTAGTTCTAAATTCCCTGGACAGAAAGTGGGATTTAACCACGTCCTAAAAGATTTAGATGTTGTCGAATTCAAAACAAAATAAAAACAATAAAGAATATTTAAAAACAAAGACCCCTATTATTAAAAATGAAAAGGCGTGCTCATTCTCAAAAAAATTTTGAAAAAAAACCAGAATATTTTGATCTTGCAATTTTGGGGGCTGGCCCGGCTGGTTTAACTGCCGCCATTTATGCAGGAAGATATAATCTGAAAACCATAATTATTTCAAAAATAATAGGGGGCACTGCAACACAAGCAGGAAGGGTTGAAAATTGGCCCGGATTTATAGGAAGTGGAACAGAATTAATGCAAAAATTCAAAAAACAAGCAGAAGAATTTGATACTCAATTTCTTGGAGCAGAAATAAGCAAAGTCAGAAAAGAGAAAAACCAGTTTCTTATTGAAACAGAAAAAAAAGAAATTTACGCTAAAACAATTATAATTGCGCTCGGAACAGAAAATCGAAGACTCGGCATTGAAGGAGAGAAGAAATTTTTAGGAAAAGGAGTTAGTTATTGCGCAACTTGTGATGGTTTTTTTTTCAAAGATAAAAAAGTAATTGTGATAGGGGGAGCAGATTCTTGTGCAAAAACCGCGCTTTATCTTTCCAATTTTGCAAAAGAGGTTTATATAATCTATAGAAAAGGGGGACTTAGATGTGAACCAACATCTTTACAAAAAATAAATGGAAAAAGAAATATAAAAATTCTTTATAATTCGGTTTTAAAAAGAATAAAAGGAAAAAATTCTGTAAATCAGGTTGAAATTGAAACAGATGCAGATAATAAAATAAAGAACTTCTTTTTAGATATTGATGGAATTTTTATTGAGATTGGTTCCACTCCTGCAACAGAGATTTTATCTGAATTAAAAATAAAAATGGAAAAAGAATACATCATAACAGATAAACACGCAAAAACAAATATTGGGGGGATTTTCGCAGCAGGAGATATAACAAACAATAACCTAAAACAAATTGTAACTGCTGCAGGAGAAGGAGCAATTGCTGCAAAATCTGCATATGATTATCTAAGATTCAAATAAAATGGCGTGTCACGTATCTATAAATAAAAATGGGTGTATTGGGTGTGGTAACTGTGCTACTCTCTTCCCTAAGATATTTAGAATAAGAAAGGGAAAAGCAGAGGTAATAAAAGAAAAAATAAAACGCCAAGAAGAAGTATTAGCAGCAGAATCTTCTTGTCCTGTTCAGGCAATAAAAATTTCTAAAGGAATCTAGATAAATTATAATGAAAAAAAATACTACAAAGAACCTCGGTTACACAGAAGAAGTTATGAAATATTTCAAAAATCCAAAGAATATGGGAGAAATGAAAAAACCAGATGCAGAAGGTGGAATTGAAAGCCCTGTTTGCGGAGATTTCTTAAAAATAATGCTAAAAATAAAAAAAAATAAGATAGAGGATATAAAATTTCAGACCTATGGTTGTGCTGCATCTGTTGCATCTTCTTCTATTTTAACAGAATTAGTAAAAGGGAAAACCATTTCTGAAGCAAAAAAAATAACAAATCAAGATGTTCTAAAAGTTCTAGGCGGACTTCCTTCTGTAAAAATTCATTGCTCAGATCTTGCTATAGGCGCTCTAAAAGAAACTATTAAAAATTGGGAAAAAAGAAAGAACTAATTTACCACAATTATTTAAATAAAGAATAAAAGCGTCTTAGATTCAATGCTTTTAGAAATATTACTTGCCATTCTCTTCGGTATAATTGCTGGCACTATCACCGGCCTAATCCCAGGCATTCACATGAATCTTGTAGGCACAACACTCGTAGTTCTTTCTGCTTCGCTTTTAAGTCCTATCGCCCCTATTTATTTGGTTGTTTTTATTGTGGCAATGGCAATTTCACACACGTTTATTGACTTTATTCCATCTATTTTTTTAGGATGCCCTGACACAGATACAGAGCTTTCGATCTTACCCGGTCATGAACTTTTAAAAAAAGGCCAAGGTTATGAAGCAATTCTTCTGACTGCTTACGGAAGTTTGGCTGCAGTCTTGATTTTAATTTTAATTTCTTTTCCTTCTTATTTTATTGTTGAAAAAATATATGATTTTCTTAAGAATTTTATGGCCTATTTTTTACTAGGAATTCTCGCGCTTTTGATTTTTCTTGAAAAACAAAAATTAAAGGCTCTTTTTGTTTTTGGCCTTACTGGTGCCCTGGGATTGATTGTTCTAAATTCTGAAATTAAAGAACCGCTGCTTCCACTTTTAACAGGATTGTTCGGTGCATCTATGCTAATAATGAGTATAAAAGCAAAAACACATATTCCTCAACAAAAAATCACAAAACCCAAATTAAAAGGGAATTTTTTATCTCCTTTATTTGGTGCCTTAGTGGCCTCTCCATTATCTAGTCTGCTTCCTGGATTAGGAAGCGGACAAGCAGCAATAATTGGTAACTCTATTTCAAAAACAGATCGAAAGGGATTTCTTATTTTGTTAGGGGCCACAAACACCCTTGTCATGGGATTTTCATTTGTTTCTCTTTATTTGATTTCAAAAACAAGAACAGGGGCAGCAGTTGCAATTAATAGCATTCTGGGCAACTTCTCGCTCCAGATATTGATTTTGATTTTAGGAGTTTCTTTAATTACTGGGATAATTTCTTTTTTTCTAACCTCTTCTCTTGCAAGAATTTTTTCTGAAAAAATTTCAAAAATAAATTATACAAAAATCTCGGTTGCAACTCTCGGAATTTTGATATTTGTTGTTTTCATAATCTCTAACTTTTTGGGTTTGGTAATTCTCACAATCTCCACCCTCACAGGAATATATTGTATTTCTCTCGGCACAAGAAGAACAAATATGATGGGTTGCTTACTGATTCCAACAATTGTCTTTTATCTAATAATGTAGTACAGAAAATTATTTAGGAGGGAAATTTCCCTGTCCAACATCCGAGACAGACTTCTTCTTCAGAAACCCCTAACGATCCTATATACCCTTTCAAACTAATAAACTCCAAAGAATCTGCCCCAATATGTTCTCTTTGTTCTTCTTTGGTTTTTCCTGCTGACAAAAGTTTTCCTCTTCCTTTTGGGAAAACACTATACTTACAGCAATATTTATTTTGCGGAGAACCGATTCTCACATGCACTTCTTTTGCTCCTCCAGACATCACTAAAGGGATTAATCTATTTCTCATAGTTGTTCCTTCTCTAATAGAGTCATCAACAATAACAACAATTTTGCCATTAACAGCATCTTCAATAACAGATTGCTTTCTATTTACTCCTTTGAGTCTGGCTGTTTTTGTTCCTAGAATAAATGTTCTTGTCACATACCAATTTTTAAAAAGCCCTTCATCATATGGGACCCCAGAACCATGAGAATACCCAATACAGTGCCCAACCCCTGAATCCCTAACAGGAATAACAATATCTGCTTTAAGCCCTCTTTTCTTGTCTTCTTCTGCTAAAGTTCTTCCAGCTTCTTCCCGCATTAATTTTACAGAAATACCATCAATAACTGAATCTATTCTTCCATAATAACCAGGCTCAAAACCACAAAGAGCTTTCATTCCGTTTAATTGTTTTAGAATTTCTATCTTCTTGTCAATATAGATAATTTCTCCGGGTTTTACATCCCTGCAATCTTCTCTTTTTAGTCCTAACTCTTTTAAAGCACAAGATTCAGAAGCAAAAGCACTTATTTCGCTATTACTTCCAACAACCAATGGCTCAACACCAATAGGGCTCCTCATACAATATAAACCCCCTTCTGTTAAAATTCCCAAACTATAAACCCCAAAAACCTGATTCGCCATTTTCTCTAATCCTCCAACAATATCTTCGGCGCGATTATTTTCTGTAACAAGTTTACCAACGATCTCCACATCAGTCTGTTTAATAGAAAGGGAATTCCCTCTTTTTAACAACTGGTTTCTTAAACTCTTTTTATTTAGAATTTTCCCACTATAAGTAAAAGAAAGATTTCCAAATCTGGATTCAAAAGAAATTGGTTGTTTAACATACGGATGCACATTTCCTATTCCATAATCTCCAACCAATTTTTTAACTTCTTTATCAGTAAATTCTTCCAAAACCCTTCCTTCATGCCTATAAGATGTCGTGCTTTTTTTGCTTTTAGTTACTGCTCCGCAAAAACCTTCTCCTCTGTGCTGTAATGAAAAAAGTCCAGACAATAAAACACCAGCACATCCCTTCTTATATATAACACCACAAATTCCCCCTAACATTTTGCCTCCATCTCATTGAACTAAAAAATTCCAACTCTTTTTAAATTAAATTATGATGAAAAACAAATTCTCCTAAAACCATCTCCCCAATCTTTCTTGCGTTTCTGGTTCAAAACCAAATACAGAATCAATATATCTTTTAGTAAGTTCCAGACTTTGCTTTATGTAATTGGATAAATTATATTTTCTTGCCAAGTCAAGAGCAGGCTCTAGATATTTTTTTACTCCTCCTTCATGTGTTGTAAAAATTATTTTCCCTTTACATCTCGTACAGACTCCTTGCAAAGGAGGTCTTCGCATAATTTCATTGCATGCTACACATCGAAAATCTTGTGTTGAAAATTTTCTAAGATTTCCCCTCATATCCTTAATAAAATGCCTTTCAATTATTAATCTGGCCGTATCAGAGGTATCTGCTGCGCGAATTTTTTCAACAAGTTCCATCTGATGTTGAACTTTTTCTTGCATGGTTGCAAGAAGTTTATAATTAGAACAAGTCACACCATCATTTATATTGGAGGTATCATGGGTAAAGCCCAAATTTATGAAAGGGTCTTTTTCTTCTCTAAGGGCTGCCCCAACATTATAAATGCTAATTGCTGAAGAGTGTTTTCTTTGTTCAGCTAATCTATAAAGTTCAAGAGGATATTCATAAACAAGTTCAAAATCTAAAATCTGATCATCAACTTCTCCTGCATCAATTTTAGCATTTAAGACTAAAGGAGAATCTTGCGTCCCACCCCTATGGCTTGGTAAAAATTCTCTTGAAAAATTTAGAAGAACATCGCCCAAGAGCATTATTGCTGCCTCGTCTCCGTCGCAGTCTCTTCTTATTGCCGCATGCATATAAGGACTTGCAAACATTCCAAGAGTATTTGAAAAACCAATAATTCTGCAAACAACCCCTGCGCAATTGTGGGGGGCCATACAAACGCCTAATTTTCCGACGAGATCCTCTTTTTTCTTAACATTATAAAAAGGCTTCATTTTATAGAATCTAACAAGAAGCTCGTCAATAAAATTACAAATTCTTATAAAAATCTCTCCTGCTCTTTCAGGAGAACTTGGTGAATCAGGAAGAAGTATGTCGTGTGGTTTTAATTCTAAAATTTGGTCCCCCTCTACAAGTTCTTTTCCATGAATATCTTTAACATATCCCATTTCTTTTAATCTCTCAATACTAACCAAAATTTCTTTTGGTTTAAAAGAAACTAAGGGCATTTCTGTAGCATCAAATCTTATTGTTCCATCTTTATTTACTTGTAAATCAAAAAGAGCTCTTAAAATTCCTTTTTCAAGACGTTCTGTCGTATGATTCTCAGAACTTGTTCCTCTTACGCCTTTAATGAGAAAGGGCATGTCTTCTTTTAGAAATCCTAATTTTTCTCTCGCACATTCTAAATAATAATTTAGATTAATTGGTCTTGTATAGTAAAGCCGAGTTTTCTGATGAATTTTGCATTGTCCTCGCAAAGTTTCTGAACATTCTGGACAATAACTTAATCTTTCACCAATTTCTCCACAAACCTCGCAGGCTAGAAAAATTGTTTCTTTTTTACATTTTTCGCAATAATAAATTGGAAAATCTCCCTTTACACTTCCGGCCCCACAAGCCACTTGGACACTTCTTAATCTCCCTCCTTCACTTCCAACAGGAAACAGAACATTGGGGCTCCCAGTAAGTTTTCTTAATTTTGCTTTTTCAGGTCTGCCCATTCTTGCGCCAATAAAATCCCCTGCTTTATCTTTTATTTGAAATTCTGAAAGAGAATTAATAATCTTTAAAATAAAATTTTTTTCTTTCTCTGCGCTCAATTTGTCTATTAATAATTGGGCTTTGCTTTTATATTCCTTAAAAAGTTCCCTAAAATCGGTTTTATCTCCTAATTCTCCAAAACGGATTCCTAAATTAGCAAACAACGCCCTACTTATTTCCTCGTTAATGAGGACATTTTCTATTATTGCGTCGTGCTCTATTCCCAAAAGTTCAAGGGCCCTTTTTCCTAATTTGAATCTTTCTTTTTCTGTTTTATTGTAAGGAAGAATTATTTTATTGCTAAATCTTGCATGTTCCAACCAATTCAAAAGCCCTAAAAATAACTCTTCATTAATCTGTGTCCAATAAAATATATACTCTGGATGGAGGGGTATATTTTTTTCTCTGCTTATTGAAACCGCCTCCTTAAAATCAATTTTAAACGCGTCTTTGGTTTTTTCTAATTCTGAATCTTTTTCTCTTAATTCAAGTCCCCAAATTTCTTCAACATATCCTGGTTTAAGCAAAACCGAATTTCTGTTAGCCACATCACTATATGGAAAAAGAATGTCTCCTAGATAAAGAATTTCTTCTACATCATTATACAGTCTTTTTGCCTCTTCTCTTGTTTTTATTTTTCTTACGCTTCCATTAAAAAGTTTTATGGTCGGCCCATCAATAGTATCACATACTGTAATTATGCACCCCTTAGTGGGTTTTTCTATTTTTAACTGGGTTCCAATTGCAATAAATCCGTCTGTAATTTCCATTGTTGCAGGATGTATTGCTGCTGCACTAAATCCGGAATTTCTGCCTCTCCCATATCTAAACCTAAACGCTCCTGACGCAGAAGGATGCCCAAAAACAGGTCTCCCTGCGACAAGATCATTAATATATGTAGGAGAATCATCTGTTTTCCCTTTGTCTCTTTTTTCATGAAGTTCAATATATTCCTTAAGAAAATTAAATCCTGTTAAATTTATTCCTGTTTCCTTCATTCTATTCAAAAGCCTCCAACCTTTTGCAGCCTTTTGAGCTAATCCTTCTGAAAAAATAAGGCACATGCCCCCTCGAACATAGTTTGTTTTGACTCTTTCAAGGTTCTTAAAATTTGAAACCTCTAGATGTCCTGTGGGCTCTCCATCAATTTGAATCGGGAGATTTTTTGCGAGAAAGATTATTTCTTCTTTTGTGGGCATATATTGCAGATTAGTTACTCGGCTATGATAGTCTTGATTTTCAATGACATACCTATTTATCTCATCAGGAGAAGGATCATATTTTGCAAAACCAAAAAGCTCTCTAAGATAATCAATTAGCATTAAGACCAGACAAGAAGCTGTTGTTCCCGCACTTCTTATTGGACCAGAAAAATAAGCAATAAAATATTCTTTATTTTCCTTGGTTTTTCCAAGTTCAAGCCCTGTAAACCCTTCTATGGGAGAAGAGACTACCCCAAGAGTGGTATATGCAAAACCTATTCGTATTCCTGCTTCTATTGCTTCTAATAATGTAGAAAATTTACAGAATTTTTGTTTTGCAACCTCTTCTGCAATTACAAAAGAAACCATCGGATCTAATTTCCCCCATTTTTTTTCAAGTTCTAAAATTCTTTTAACTATTCCAGAATTCTCCATTTGGGGGTATACTGTAGAAATAAGACTTACAACTTTTTCTGCTAAACCTCTTGCAAGAGGTGCTTCTATTTTAAAAGAAGGATCAAACCCTTTTTTTCTTGCTTCCTCTGCTATTTCATAGACTTCTCTGGTTCTTTTTTCTATCTCTTTAAAATATTGTTGGGTGTCCATGCTTATTTGTTTAAATCTTTCCTAACTCAAGAGCAGCATTGCTGCATCGTATTTTGGTTTAATTAATTCCTTTGATTTTTCTAAAGATAATTTATCCCAGCTCCTGATTAATTTGTTTTTAACTTCTTTTTTTGCAGAGATTTGATTGTGATTTTCAAAAATAAATGCCGCTTTAAAAATTCCGGAGATATTATCAAAATGACTCATTGAATCAGCATCTGCAACTATTTGCTCTTCTTTGCTTTCTTTTTTATTGTTTAAAGAACCCCTGTGATTCAGAATGCATTTTTTTACAAGTTCTATTTTTTCTTGGGGGTAATTCATTTCAGTTAATTTTTTCTCAGCAATTTCAGCGCCAACAAGGTGGTGCTCTTTTCTTCCTCCAATTATAGAACCAATATCATGTAACCAAGAAGCTAGTTCAACCACTTCAACATCCGCACTCAATTCTTCTGCTAATTGTTTTGCATATTTATGAACCGGAATAAAGTGAAATTCATAGGGCTCGTAACCATAATTGCTGCTTGGTTTTCTGCATTCTGCTTCAACAAAATTTCTTATTTCTTCAACAATGTTTTCCATTTTTTGCTTATATTAATAAATTATTCAAAATCTAAAATTTTTATTTCTCTTGTTTTAAGATTAAATAAAGGTACTTTGCAAAAATCAGGGAAGTTTCCTTTTCTTTTTTGATATTCTGTTTCTCTTTCCCATGTTGCTGTTGAAATTAAAAGCACCCCCTTATAGGAATCTACTGAAAGTTTATGAGAATGTCCTGAAACAAAAATATCTGGAACGTTTTTAACTAATAATTCATCTTTTTCATACGGGAAATACTGGGTGGAGGCATATGTTGGTGCAAGATGCCTATTTCTTAAAAGGTAAGCCATTATCTTTTCTGGCGCATTTAGTCCCCCGACTATAAGACTCGGGACAGTGTTTGCATAGAAAGGATAAGAAAAACCATGATAACTTAACACATCAAAACCAGAAAATCCTTTTTTTGCGCCAATATTCAGATAAGCGGGATTTCCTGTCAATAAAACATTTTTCATATTGTACAAAGGCCAAGCATATTTTTCATCTAAGGGCGGTTGCGGCTCTAAAAGTCTTACTCCATCGTGGTTTCCAGGAGAGATAATTATTTTTATGTCTCTTCTAATTTTTCCTAAAAGTTCTGCCAAACTCTGAAATTGTGTTTCAATATCTTCGATTTTAAGATCTTTTTGTTGGGATGGATAGTTCCCAATTCCAGAAACAATATCTCCTACTATGAAAAGGTATTTTATTTTTTCAGGGTTTATTTTATGAGGGGTTTTTCCATTAAGATAATCTATAAATTTTAGGAAATTTTCTTCCATAAAGTGTTTGCTACCATAATGTAAATCTCCTAAAAAAAGAGCATGCTCTTCTTCAGGGGAATGTTTTTTTTCTAAAACAGGTATATCTGGAAATACCAATGCGTTTGCAAAAAATATTTCCCTATCCCCAAAACCGCTAAAACCGATTACCGAGTCTAAAGAAACTTCTTCCGCGATTTTGTAAAGTTCGGGTTTGTTTTGGTTGATTAAAACCTTTACTCTTCCTGTTAAATCTTCCACATCGAATAGAATATTCTTGTTTTTAGTGATTTTTTTATCAGAAATTATTCCAATTATAGAGACTCTTGGGCTACTTTTAGAAAGTTTGCTTATTGAAACAAGATTATCTAATTCCGAATGTTCTTGCAAAATGTTTTTTAGCTCAATAAATTTGTTTTTTAAATTCTGAACAAAATCCTCCACAACGATCTTTTTCTTAGATAAAGGAATTTTTGAAAGAATTTGCACCCCTTCTAAAGAAAATTCGCTGCTTTTTTCAATATTTCTTTTTAAAAAATCCTCTTTTGAAATAGGCTCTTTTTCAAAATTCTGTTTAAAGGGCTGTTGCTGAAATTCGGTTGAAATCTTCTTAGAGATTTCTATTTCAAGTCCTAATTTTATTTTTAATTCTTCAAGTTTTTTTTGGTTTTCTTTAGGAAGGTTTGAAAAAAATTCGCTGCCCCCCTCCTTGTTTTGTTCAAAAAGTTTTTTAGTAATTATTCTCTTTCGGGTGCAGTCTTTTATATTCTCTATGATAAGTTTTACAGATTCGCCATCATTAGAATCACTAAGTAGATTAAGCGCTTCCGGCTCTATAAGAAGTCCTTTTTCAATGCAAAATTTTAGAATTTCTTTAGGGTCCATTTTTAATATGCTTTTTGGAATTTAATCTAGGGTCTTCTTCTAAAAATTATAATCAAGGGATTCTTCAATTATTTTCTTTGTTTTTTCAATTAATGTTTTGGATATTGCTAATTTTATTTCCCTCATTCTCCCCCCCCTCCCTTTTGAAATAACCTTTACATTGATGATTCCAAGCATATCAAATTCTTGAATTATGTCCCCTACCCTTCTTTGAGTCAGCACCTCTGATTTATTTTTGCCGCAAATTTCTTGATAACAATTGTAAACATCTCCTGTAAAAATCGGGCCCACCTCTTTTTCTAAGAGCTTTATTATAGAATAAAGAACATATTGGAATTGTTTTGGTTCTGATTTAACCACCTCTAAAATTTTTTCTCTTTCAATCTTTACATTCGCCTCATCTATATGCCTCAAAAGAATTTTAGGAGAATTTTCCCTTTCTGCGAGCTCTCCTGCGATTCGCAACAAATCTAAGGCTCTACGGGCATCTCCGTGCTCTCTAGCTGCAAATGCTGCGCATTTGGCAATAACGCCCTCTTCAACAACGTTTTCTTTAAAAGCAGGTTTTGCCCTATGAGTTAGAATTTCTTGGAGCTGCAAGGCATTATATGGCGAAAAAACAACCTCTTCTTCTGACAAGGAACTTCTTACACGAGGATCTATTCCTTCTAAAAAAGTAAGATCGTTACTTATTCCAACAAGACCAATCTGTGTTTTAGATAACTCTGAATTAAGCCGAGTTAAATTATAGAGAAAATCTGTGGAAATTTTTTTAACTGCTTGATCAATTTCATCAAGAATCAAAATAAGAATTTGTTTTTCAGAATCAATGAGGTCTATAAATTTGTTATAAACTGTTTCTGTTGGTAATCCGGTGTTTGGGACTTTCCCCCCAAGTTTTTTTATTAATTCCGCAAGAATCCTGTACTCTGTATCTGAAACTTTTCTTAATTTACAATTAATATACTCTATCCTTAATGAGACGCCACTCTCTTTTTTTATCCTCTTTAAAAGTTCATCCTTAAGATATAAAATTGAAAGAGTTTTGCCTGTCCCGGTTTTTCCATAAACAAAAATATTGCTCGGTCTTTCCCCTTTTAAAACCGGCGCAAGAATTGAAGCGATTTGTTTTATTTGGTCACCCCTATGGGGAATTTCTGCAGGAATGTAATTCGATTGCAGAATAGATCTGTCTTTAAAGATCCTGTTTTCTTCAAAAGATTCAAAAATTTCATCCAATTCCTTGCCCATTTTATTCTTTTTTTAAAAATATTTTATGAAAAGAGTCCCACCATCATTTCTCGTGGAAAAATTCTCTTCTTTAAATAATCCATCGAAAAGAAAGTTGATTCTTATATAAAGGATTATAACCACTTATAAAGAAAAACACTTATATTTCTTATGGAAACAAGACTTTGCTCTTTTTGCCGCCCCCTCACAAAAGCCCATTATTTGTTAAATAAACATTAATTAAAATTAATGAAAAAATATTGCTTGATAATATGTTAATTTTTTATATTATTATTATTATTATTATTATTATTATTATTATATAATATAATATATATAATATATAATATATATTTTTAAAAATAAATAAAATAAACAAAAAATTACAATTTTTCTTTATAAATACTTCTAAAGGAAACAAAGGGGTGAGGGGAAGAAATACCCTTTAAACAAAACCAAAGGTATAACCAGAAAATCTATATAAATCCATAGAAAAGTTTATATATTATTTTCTTTTAGCTTTGGCATGTCAGAAAACAAAAATCCACTTAAATTAGTTTTAGGGAAGATGGTAGTGACTAAAGAAGGAAAAAGACTCGGGTTTGTTAAAGATATAACTTTTGAAACAAAATCAGGAGAATTATTGAATTTATTAATAAAAGATCCAACACCATACACAAGAAACCTAAATCTTGAAAAAACATCTTCAAAAGAACTATTGGTGCCTTACAGTGCAATAATTGCCATCGGTGATTTTGTTGTTGTATCTGAAGAAGACCTAATCTAAATTACTTTTTCTGCATTCACGAACACCTTAGAACGAGATGCATTAAAATTTATCAAAACCTTTAAAAATACCCTCAAATTCTTTTCTCTATGAGAGTTATTGGTTTTAATTTTACTAAGATAAGTATAGAGAAAAATAAAGAGCCCTCTGAAGTCGTAGGTAAACTAAGCATCAATACTAAAATAGACATAGCCGAGATAAACGAGATTAAATCCCATATCTTAAAAACAAAAGACGAGCTTATAGGGGTGACTTTCGCGTATAAAGTAGCCTATGAACCAGAAGTAGCAAAAATTCTTCTTGAAGGAAAAATCCTTTTCTCAGCAGATTCAAAAGCAATCAAAGAAATTCTTAAGCAGTGGAAAAAAAAGAATATGCCAGAAGATTTTAGGCTCCTCTTATTCAATATTGTCTTAAAAAAATCAACACTAAAAGCACTACATCTAGAAGAGGAATTAAACCTGCCCCTTCATATGCCAATGCCTTCTTTTAGAAAAGAAGAAAAAGAAAAATAAGAGAAAAGTAATTAAAAACCCCTCGCGAATTCTTTTTATGCGAATTTCTGAAGAAAAAAAGAAAAAGATATCAGAACAGATATTAGCCGTTCTTTACTCAACTACCCCCAGGCCCCTATTCACAGCCCATATTGCTAAAGAGATTGCTAGAGATGAGGAATTTACCAAAAAGCTCTTGTTTGACCTAAAAAAGAAAAATCTTTTGGCAGAAATAAAGAAAAATTCTTCTGGAAAAACCTATAAAAAAAGATCTAGATGGAGATTGGGCGATAATGCTTACAAGGCATATAAGGAAGCAGCCACCGCGCTCTGAGCAAAATGCCCTAAACCCGGTTCTATAACAGTAAGTTATATACCTTTCACTATCTGAAAGTTTTTATATTAAATCCTTATAAAATAATCATGGATAAAGTAAAAGAAGCATTTGAGAAAGTTAGAGCCGACGTGGGGGCTCTTTATAAGGAGATCTTTTTACTTAAGCAGAATCTAAACAAAACACACGAAGAAATGTCTAAAATTTTACAGATTTTATCAGATGTTAATACAAAGATTTCAGAAAAAACAACCACCAACATAGTCCAACACACCCCGACCCAAACATCAGCAATCCAACACAAAATTCAGACACATAAGAAAAGGGATATAGAAAAACCCCCTTTTAAGCCGCCAAAAGACCAAGATAACCCCCTTTCCATAGGAAATGTAGGGGTTCCAACAGACAAACAGACAAACAGACAAACAGACACCCAACACATAAATCAAGGCGAAACAACCCCTTTTTTATTCCCTCTTCAAGAAAAGACCAAAGAGAATGTCATTGATAATGCCGCAATGATACTAGAATCTTTAGATAATATAAAAAAGGAAATAAGGTTAAAATTCAAAAGACTTACAGATCAAGAGATTCTGGTCTTTTCTGCACTCTATCAGCTTGACGAAGAGCAAGGCCATACAGAGTATAGGACTCTTGCCCAAAGATTAGGCCTTTCAGAGAGCTCAATAAGGGATTATGTGGGCAGGCTAATAAAAAAAGGAATTCCCGTCGAGAAAAAGAAAATAAACAATAAAACAATCCACCTCTCAGTATCTGCAAATCTTAAAAAAATAGCCACGCTTCAAACAATTTTGCAGTTAAGAGATATATAAACAAAACAACTCTAGACTTCCTCGTTTCAACGAATAACTATTAATTAACATCCCTTTTTTCCTTTTTTGCATAAATTTTGGCTCCTAAAGCCCCTATCCCTTTATTTTTTAGGTTCTAACTATTTCAAAACCCTCATTTTTTGAGATATCTTTAAGAATTAAGCAGAATCCTCTTGGGGTTTCTTACTTCTAACTCTCACTTTTGACTTTTTGAGTAGCTTTTCCCGCATATTTTCAGACACAAAAACCCTTTTTTTCCCATTTTTTTCAATTATTTCTTCAATTAAACCATTACTCTTCTGTTTTATCCTGTTTAAATGCCCCCTAATAGTAGATCTCTCTTTCCCCAAAATTGAGGCAATATCATCATAGCTCAATCGCATGTCTGAATTTAATAAGACCCAAACAATAGCCCGTTCAGTTACTGAAAATTGGTCAAAATTTGGTGTTTGAACACCTGTTTGAACACCTGTTTGAACAGCATAAACACCTGTTTGTTTATCAAACACCTGTTTGGTTGTTTGATTTTGCTTGCCTGGTTTTAGTTGGTTCATAATAGAGATAACATTTTTTAATCCCTCCAATTCCCCATTCATCGACGATAAAAAACTTTTTAACTCTTCAATCTCTTTTTTTTGCAAATTTTTTTCAGAATCAAGGTGTTTGATCCACGCGCTAAGCGAGACAATGTCTTTTTTTACAGACTCAAAACCCCTTTTTGTATCTTCTTTTAAATTTTCTACCTCTTTTTTTCTAAAAAAAAGACCAAACATATAATTATTTACACACTTGCATTTAAAAATCTTTTCTTTTTCGACGCCAAAGAGACATCAATTCCTAAAAAAATCTCTAAAAATTTTTACTCAATATCTAAAAAATGTGTCGAAGCCCCAGCACTTCTATTGGAAAAAGCACCAAAAAATACACCCAAACAGCCTGTTTAAACACCCCCAAACACCCAAACAGCCTAGCCAACCAATCAAGAAATAAGGTGCGATTTGCGTTCCTTCTCGGTTAAATTTCTGGCAGGCCTTTTTCCTTGCTTCAAGGCCCTAGTTTATTTGCTGTTCATAAAGACCACCTTAGTGCACAATCCCGCGTAAAAAATTGATTAATAAAAATTTTAGCAAGCAATTTTAAACAATTTTTAACTAATTTTTGACAGAGAAAGATTTATAATCATTAAATTTCTTAATAAAAAGAAGGAGGTGTCACATGGCAAAATTAACTGCGTGGGTGGTAACAATTCTTGGTGTTTTGTTAGTATTACCTTTGATTGGCATTGACCTTGGCAGCGCCACATCAGACTGGTTGATTGCAATTGGCGTCTTGGTCATAGGTATAGGCAAGCTGATAAGAAATTATAATTACAGCAAAAAAAGGAAATAAATTTAAATTAATTCCTTCAACCAAGCCATAGCAGACACTTTTTTATTTTTTATTTTTAGTTTTTTTCTATACTCTTTCTTCAACCAAAATTTTTTTGATACACTCCTTTATTTTAACCATTAACAAAGCTCACCTAAGTGCAAATAAAAGTTTAGAAAATTATGAGGATGTTCATCCTCTAGGGTTAGAATGAACAGTCCAGAGCAGGGGAATCTATCGAAAACCACAAAAACAGCTAAAAACCCCTTAAAGCTTTGCACAAAATGTATTCTCGGCGTTTTTTCAATTAAAAATCACAATATTTATATAGTTTCTTTCCAATAAGGTTATAAATTCATAGCAGGAAGGGAACCCTTACAAGAAAAGAAGACCCTAAGTTTACGGATAAAAAGAGAAAATGAATTCAAAAAAAACATCAAAACCCAAAGTAGCTATTTATTCCAGAGTTTCAACAGAAGAACAGGCAAAAGAAGGTTTAAGTGTTGAAGCTCAGATAGATAAATGTAAAAGCTTCTGTGATGCAAGAGAATGGGAAATATTTAAGATTTACAAAGATGCAGGATTTTCTGCAGGAAGCTTAAATCGGCCTGCTTTAGAACTCCTATTAAAAGATGCACAAGAAAAAAAGTTTGATATTATTTTAGTTTACAAAATTGATAGATTTTCTAGAAAACTCAAAGATTTAATAACTATTTTAGAAGATTTGAAAACAAAGAACATCAATTTTACTTCTGTTACAGAACAAATAGATACAACTTCTGCTATGGGGGAAGCCTTCTTTCAGATAATTGGAGTCTTTGCACAATTAGAAAGAGGAATGGTAAAAGAAAGAGTGCAATTGTCTTTTGAGAGAAAGATAAAGTTAGGGGAAGTTCTTTATAGGGCCCCTTTTGGTTATATATACCAAGATAAAAAGTTAGTCAAACATCCAGAAAATGCAGAAAAAGTAAAAGAGATTTTTGAAATGTGGAATGCTGGAATTAATTATAAAGAAATATGTCAAAAATTTAATATCCCTTCATCAACGTTATACCAAATAATAAGGAATCCCACCTATACAGGTAAAATAAAATATAAGGGAAATTTATATCCAGGAAAACATCCTGCTTTGATAGACGAAGAAATCTTTAATAAATCTATGCAGGTAGGGCAAAATGAAAATTAATCTTCCATTAAAATTAGTTAAGGAGGTCTTGGAAAGAGACAAATTTAACTGTAAAAAATGTGGATTTAAAGATACAAGTGGTGAAGAATTAGAAATTCATCATATTAATCCTAAAGTTTTTAACGGATTGAATGAACTTACCAATCTTTCAACTCTCTGTTCTATATGTCATAAACATGCTCCAGATACAGAAAAGGAGTTTAAAAAATACCTTTCAGAGAAAATAGATAGTAAACTCTTAGAAACTTTCAGAAAATCAGATTACTCTATCTCTAAAAAAACAAAAACAGGTATGAATAATGCTTTTAAAACAGGCAGACATATCACAAAAGCACCAAAAGGTTACAAACTGATAAATAAAAAATTAGTAATTGATGAAGAAGAAGCAGAAGAAGTCAAAAAAATCTATGACCTTTTCTTAAATGAGAAGATATCCTTAACAAGACTAGCAAAAAATTATAATATGACTACTTCAGGCATAAAAAAATTACTACAGAATACAACATATCTTGGCAAAGTAAAATTTGCCAAGGAGGAATCTCAAGGAGAGCACGAGAGCATTCTTTCACAAGAAATTTTTGATAAAGTAAAAAATAAATTATGCAGGGGAGCAAAACCGAATTAGGAACAAGCTTAAAAAAAGCTTTTTGATTGCCCGACAGCTTTTTATAAGAAAAATTCCTATTAAAAAAGAATAAAGAGGCAAGATGGAAGAAAAAACTAGTAAATTATTTGACAAAGGTTTCAAGGAAATACTTTCTGCTCAATTTTTCGCGATTATTGGCGGCCTAATCGCAGGAATTGTTCTTGCTGTTTATACAGACAAAATTTTTCTCATACCCGGAATGTTAATAATTCTTCCTGGTTTTATGGCCATGAGGGGAAGCATAAGTGGAACATTTGCTTCACGAATAAGTTCAGGACTTTTCCTTAGAGTAATAAATCCCAAAGAAACCCATAGTCAATTAATTAAAGGAAATATCCGCGGCTCATTCATGTTGGGAATAATTGTATCTTTAGTTCTGGGATTAATAGCTTTTTTATTCAATTACTTTATTATGGGTAGTCTGACTCCACTAATAATTTTAATACCTTTTTTAGCAGGAATATTATCAAACTTTATCTTAACACCCCTTACTCTTTTTGCTACAATATACATCTTCAAGAAAGGACATGATCCAAACAACATAATTGGCCCGTTCATAATGACAGTAGGAGATGTAACAAGCATTGTTTCCCTCCTCCTGGTCGTCTTTTTATTGATATAATTAAAATGAAAGAAAAAACAAATCACCATAATTTAAAAAAAGCCCTTAGTCGCGCACCCAAACACTTATTGAAAATTGTCTCTTTAAAAAGAAAAAAATTTCATCCAGAACTACGCAAAGTTCACAAAGAACATAAGATTTCAAAACAAACACTTTTTTATATTAAAGAATATGGAAAAAATTCAAATGTTTCAAAAACAATAATAAAAGAAAGCATAAAAATTCTCATTCTTGCTTCTGTTATAAGTTCTCTTGGAGGACTTGCTTTAGAACAAGTAAGAAATTCTTTTCTTTCAATAATACCCCTGCTTATTTTACTCCCGTCTCTAAATAATGTGATAGGAAATTACGGAACAATAATTTCTTCAAGATTCTCAACAATGCTTTATGAAGGCAAGATAAAAGGAAAATTATGGAAAAATTCAGAAGTAAAAAAATTATTTATTCAGGTAACAGTACTCGCTGTTTTATGTGCAATTGGAAGTTCTTTAATTGCTATTGGAATTACCTCTTTTTCTTCAGAGGGCATCTCACTTCAATTAGCAATAAAAGTTTTTTTCATTGTGCTTATTGATATGGTTGTTATTACAAATGTTCTATTTTTTGTAGCAATACGTGCGGGAATTTACATATATCGGAAAAAAGAAGACCCTAGCAATTTTTTAATTCCCCTAACTACTTCTGTAACAGATTTTGCAAACATGGCAATTTTAGCATTACTTATTGTGTTGCTTTTTTAAATTAACAGAATAGTTTCATTACTATTTTGTAGTTACGAGACGAAATATTTAAATAAGGCCACTATTATCCAAAAAAGAATCAAATGGAAAAAATATATTTGCAAGACCTTTTAAACAAAGATTTTGAGGATAGTCCAAATACCCTACTAGAAGGTAAAGAAGAAATAAACAAGAAAAAACTTGAAGAAATAATAGAAAAAAAAGAATGGATCTATTACGGGAAAAGAAAAGAGCATAAAGGAGAATTTTTTCTTCCAGGAGAGACCAAATTCTTTCCATTAGAAAGAATTGATGAAAAATATGAAGAATACCGGAGACAAGCAGGAGATTTTAAAAGATCAGAAAATAGTGGTTTTAGAGTTGATTATGGAATTTTAGGACTTCTTAAAGGAAATAAAAAAACAATTAAGCAATTACAAGAAATGGATTTTAATTGGCTTGAAGCAGTTTTATATGAATTGGGTTTAAGGGCTATAAAAATGACTTATGATTTTGAAGATTTTGATCAGGAAAAATTCAAAAAATTCCTGGATTTATATAAAGAAATTCTTAGTAATCCATATCGCTTGGCAAGCATGCCTGAAAAAAGACCCTCCTTGGCATCAAACTACGTGTCAGAAATTCCAGAATTACGCACACCAGAAACAAGGCCAAGGCAGGATTATTTAGAGAACCTCTTGCTCGAGATAAAAAAAGAAGTTTTTTCTGAAAAATTTGAAGTTAAAGAGAAAAATCCTCCTTCTGATGAGAATTTTTTAGATTTATCAAAAACTCTTGGAGAATTAAGAATAGGTTATGATAGATCTAAATGTGAAAGAGACGTCGTCAACGAAGAAACCGTTAGATGTTTGGAATCACCAAAAAAGTATAATGAATGCGCAAATGCCTACCATAAATTCCAAACCTGGCAATGCTGCGCACCGGAAAAAGGGCCAAAATTAACTTAAAACTAGAATAAAGTATAAAACAAGCCCCCAACAAACTTTTTTATAATCCTTTTTCTTTAAATTTTTATAAAAATGTCTAATAAAAACAATATTCAAACATTCAGGCTATCTCCTTCATCACTTTCTTTAATGAAAGATTGCCCAAGGTGTTTTTGGTTAGAAAAGCACAGAGTTTGGAAGCGTCCGGCATCTATTTTCCCTTCACTTCCTTCTGGCATGGATGGAATTCTAAAGATTCATTTTGATAAATTCAGAGATAAAGGACAACTTCCACCAGAACTATGCAATCATAGAGATTGCAAGAACATGAAATTGTTTGATGACCCTGAATTGCTTAAGGTATGGAGAAATAATTTCAAAGGAATAACCTGGACAGATAAAGAAGGAAATATTTTGCACGGGGCAGTTGATAATTTGTTAATTAAAGAAAAGAAGATAATTGTTCTTGATTACAAGACAAGAGGATTTCCATGCAAGGAAGATACTCACGAGCATTATCAGAATCAATTAGACTTCTATAATTTTCTTCTAAGGAAGAATGGCTACCAAACAGAAGATTTCGCGTTTCTTCTTTTTTATGTTCCCAAAGAGGTTTTGCCAACAGGCGAAGTAATCTTTGATACGACATTGAAGAAGATGGATGTTAATGTTAAAAACGCGGAGAATATATTCAATAAAGCACTTAAATTATTAAATGAAGACTGTCCAACTAAAACGTGTGAATGGTGTGAGAGAATATAATTTCTATCCAGTAAATTTTTACTAATTTATTCGTAAAAAGTTCTTATAAGATGTGTTGCACGAAGTCGATTAAATTATCAATAAAACAAAAAATTTATTCTTCAATTGGTCATATTAGTTATATGTCTTACCCAAATCTCTAGAGATATCCCTCTCCAGGATCTTGCTTTTGCAGGACGAAATTCTCTTGGAAATACCCTTATTTTTTCTAAA